>CAYOSZ010000141.1:0-6463 GCA_964406715.1 uncultured Ignavibacteria bacterium
AAGATCATTCATCCTTAAAACATAAAAAGCCCCCGTCTGGGGGCTTTTGATTGTGTGATCGCTCGATTTCATCGAGTCAAGAGACCAACTGGTGGGAGGGTTAGGGGTATCTGCTCATACAGGTCGTATGACTTCAGGCAGCCTTGTTGGTTTCAGGTCCAGCCGAAATCACACACCCTTATTCAACGGGCTTGACAGTCCAAATGGAATTTTCACCAATTTGCTTTTCGTCATAAAAAAAAGAAGATTCTTCGAAGCCGCTTCATCAAATTCGGTTAATTCGGAAGGGCATTTTTTTATGTCAGGGTAAAGTTGGTGTTGCGCGAAGTAATTTTTTTGTTATATTGGTTTCTTGCGCACACAATATCGTGTGTGGAGATTTGAACCGGCAGAAATTTTCTTGATGGTGGAGGTCTTTGATGCTTTCAACCACTGATTTTCGCAAGGGACTGAGGATCAAGCTGGAGGGGGAAGTATACTATATAGTCGATTTTCAGCACGCCCGCACTGCTCAGAGAAGAGCCTTTGTGAGAACCAAACTGAAGAACATAAAGACCGGGGCGGTTCTGGAGAGGACCTTTTCCGCCGGCGAGACCTTTGATGAACCGGATTTCGAGGAGAAGACCATGCAGTTTCTCTACTCAGACGGAAGCGATTATCATTTCATGGATTCCAAGACCTTCGAACAGACAAGCATAACCGAGGAGCATTTGGGGGATTACAAATGGTATCTTAAGGAGAACTCGGAATACAAGGTGCAGTTTTTTGAAGGACAGCCCTTGAACGTGGACCTTCCCACCTCGGTGGTGCTGAAGATCGTCACCACCGAACCGGGCATAAAGGGTGACTCGGTTACCAATCTGACCAAAAACGCCACATTGGAGACCGGTCTGGTAGTCAAGGTTCCGCTCTTCATCAACGAAGGGGAACATGTGAAAATCGATACCCGTACCAATGAATACATAGAGAGAGTACAGCAAGGCTAAAAGATACATAACCGGCTCTCTTTCTTGAAGGTGATTATGAATAATCCGAAGACACGGAGAAGATCGAAAGAAAAGCCCAGCCGCGCCCCGGCATCGGGCTGGATCGGAACGGATGAGTCAGGGAAAGGAGACTACTTTGGTCCGCTGGTGATAGGAGGGGTGCACGTCTATACCAAGACAACGGGAGTGCTTTCCAAATTAAAGGTCAGGGACAGCAAAAAGATATCGGATAATGTGATCAAGGACTTGGATTTTCAAATTCGCTCCCTGTGTATCTACTCGGTGGTGGTGATCGGCCCGGAGAAGTATAATCTCCTTTATCAGAAGATGAAGAATTTAAACAAGTTGTTAGCCTGGGGACACGCCCGGGTGATTGAGAACATTCTCCTGCGGGTGGACTGTAAGAGAGCCATCTCCGACCAGTTCGGATCGGAGCTTTTTATAAAAAATGCCCTGATGAAACTGGGAAAGAAAATAGAGCTGACCCAGATTCCTCGAGCCGAGGCAGATTTGGGGGTAGCGGCTGCCTCCATTCTCGCCCGGGCAGAGTTCCTGCGAAAGATGGATAGGCTTTCTTCAGAATGCGGATTTGAGCTTCCCAGGGGCGCCTCCGATCAGGTTGACCAGACTGCCAGAAAAATCTTAGAACAGATGGGAAAGGACGACCTGAACCGATTCGTTAAGCTGCATTTCAAAAACACGGATCGAATAACGCAACAGGTTTTAGAATCAAGAGGTGAGAAATAAGTTAAAGACTCAACTCTCGGTTCTTGAGCTTTAATTTGGTGAAGAATATAAAGACGTTTAGTTTTCAACTCTCCAGACTGACCGACCTAATTTCACTTCTCTTGAGCCGGAGCGGTATTCATGATCCAATCCGAACAATCCTGTGCGCAGTCGCTTAAGGAGATTAGAGAGGATAACGTCTCCGGGGCGTCCGAGATTTCCCGAAAGGCTGCGTCCGTATTCGTACTTTTCTCCTCTCACAGCCGGTCAGGCTCCGGAGAAGAATACTTCCGGCATCTTTTGAAGCTGGGGGCAGACTTGGTATCTGCCCAACCCCATATGGCTTCCGTTTTCAACATGGTCAACTCCATTTTGTACTCGGTTCAACAGGTTTTGCCCACCCTCACCCCGGATGAGCTGGCGGAATTCACCAAAGATCAGGCGGAAGAATTCATCTACAATTCGTTAAGCTCAATTCAACTCATAGCCGGAAACGGGGAAAAACTGATCCAGGAAGGCTCAAAGGTCTTGACTTTCTCCGCCTCCGGATCGATCCTGGCGATCTTAAAGAGAGCCAAGGAGACGGGCAGGCGTTTCGAGGTAATAGTTTGTGAGTCCCGCCCCATGATGGAGGGACGGCTTCTGGCCAGATTTTTGGGAAACGCAAAGATTCCGGTTACCTTAATAGCGGACGTTAGCATGGGGGTCTTCGCAAAAAATACGGATCTTTTTCTGGTGGGGGCCGACTCTGTCTCCGAGTCTGTCTTCGTCAACAAGGTGGGCACCCTCTATCTGGGACTTCTCTCCAGGGAGTACGACGTTCCGCTTTACGTAGCATGCGAAAGAAGCAAGTTCATCTCCGGTACCTGGCGGCTCTCACCCTGTGCCGGCGGTGATCCGAAGGAGATATTGGAATCCGAACTTCTGAACGTGAAGGTGGAAAACCCATATTTCGAGGAGATTCCCCTTTCCCTCTGCCGACAGGTGATAACCAACGAGGGATTCTTTTCTCCTTCCGACATTCCCCGGTATATCCGGAAGACCAGATTGTGCCAGGGCCTGGTGGAACAGATTAAGAAACTGGCGGGTGGCTCCTCTTGACGATCAAACCGGGAGAAGTGGAGCTGACCAACGAGGAATTACACTCACGGCAGTAAAATAGCCCATTCCATGTTTGGTTCATCATGAGCTAAGAGGTTGTACGGGATCCGTTACTTTAAACAGATGAGAGAAAAAAGCAAGGGCAAGTTCGAGGTTCTGTTTGTTTGCACCGGCAATACCTGCCGCAGTCCCATGGCGGAGGGCATTCTCAAAAAAATGCTCAAAAAGAAAGGGGTGGGCAATCTCAAGGTCAACTCCGCCGGCACCCATGGATTGAACCATGCTCCTGCTTCCCTCTTTGCCATTGAGGTGGCCGGGGTCAAAGACGTGGATTTGTCCGGTCACCGTTCCCGAGAGTTGACCGGAAGAATGCTCCAGGAAGCTGATCTGATCCTGACCATGTCACAGGAGCACTTAGACCATATCAGGCGAATGGACAGAAAAGCAGAACATAAGAGTTTCCTTTTGAAGGCTTTTCCCCAGCAGCCATCTGTGTCAAACGAAGATAAATATCGGGGCGTCTTGTTTATCAAAGACCCTATGGGGGGGAGCCTGGATGAATATGAACGCGGTTTTTCAGAAATCGAGAAGGAGATAGAAAGGATATTCCCCAAGCTTCTATGCCTGGCAACGGAAGCATAGTTTCCGGCTGCTTTAGAATCCAAAGATCCTGCGTTGTGGATCTTTTGGTTCATACCTGCGCGATACTGGACGATGGGAGGAGTTATAAATTTTTCCGCTTTCAAACATATCCATTTTCTGATTATCATTCTATTTGTCGTCTTCCTTTGTAATCGAGCAATACCGGACCTGAAGGCTGAAGGAATGATGCAGGAGGATCCGGACACCAAAGCAGCTTCTGAGATGAAGGAGACAGACGATACAACTGACTTGGACCACATCCCTCTTAAACCACCCCGGATGGAGATAAAGCTGCGTTCACCGGAGGAGAGAGGGTTCAAAAGGGTGGTCTCCAATTGCGCTTTCGGGGTGGGGGAACGATTCGAGTTTTCAGTGGGGTATGGGGTGATCAAAGCCGGAACCGCAGTGATGGAGATTCCCGAAATCGTGAAGCTTGACGGCAGGAAATGCTATCATATCGTCTCCTCCGCCAGATCCAACAAATTCTTCTCGGTCTTCTTCAAGGTGGACGACAGGGTGGAATCGTTCATGGACGTGCACGGGCTTTATTCCCTGCGCTACGACAAGCATCTGAGAGAAGGGAAGTTCACCGCGGACGTTTCCATGGTATTCGACCAGCATAACAACTTAGCCATTTATAATGCCGGGGAAGATACCTTTGAGGTGGCCGAGTACGTTCAGGACGTGCTCTCCGCCTTCTATTTTGTCCGAACCCAAAAGCTGACCGTGGGAAAGTCGATCTTCGTGGACAATCATACCGACAGAAAGAACTATCCTATGGAGGTCAAGGTGCTGCGAAAGGAGAAGGTGAAGGTGGAGGCGGGGGAATTCGACTGCCTGGTGGTGGAACCCATCCTGCAGACCCCCGGAATATTCGAGCAGAAAGGCAGCCTGACCGTATGGCTGACCGACGATGAGGTGAAGATGCCGGTTCTGATGAAGAGCAAAGTGATCGTAGGCTCCATCTCCACCGAGCTGACCGGCTACACCCGGGGAGAGGTGGGAAAGTTTTAAATGTCAAAATATACCAGAATAGATTTAAGTAAGATCAAAACCTATTCAATCAAGAGCCGGAAAAGCAAGGCTCAGATCAAAGACTTTGGCAAGCCGATTGATCCGGATTCCGACGTTTTGGGCTTTTTGGAATGCCTGCCCGGATATCTGAAAGCCAGCGACTTTAAAGCGCTGGTGAATTTGCTGGTGGAGGCAAAGCGAAAGAAGAAACCGATCATCCTTATGTCCGGGGCTCATCCGATCAAGTGCGGGCTCTCACCGATTTTGATCGACTTAATGGAGCAGGGATTCGTGACTTTGTTATCCACCAACGGAGCGGGAGCGATTCACGATATGGAGATAGCCTTCTGGGGAAAAACCTCCGAGCAGGTGGAAAAGGGAATCGAAGACGGGTCGTTCGGCATGGCCAGGGAGACCGGGGAGCTGTTCAATCAAATCTCCTCCTTTGCCGGGCAGAATGATCTGGGATTGGGCGAGGCAATGGGCAAAAGGATTTTGCAGCTTAAGGCCAAATTCAAAAAACACAGCCTCCTGGCCAGCGCCTACCGGTTGAACATCCCCGCCTGCGTGCACGTGGCTTTCGGGACGGACATAGTTCACCAGCACCCGAGCTTCGATCCGGCTCAAACCGGAAAGGCGACCCATGAGGATTTTAAAATACTGGCTGAGCAGATTTCCCGATTGAACAACGGAGGGGTGGTTTTGCATTTCGGATCTGCCGTGGTTCTGCCGGAGGTTTTTTTGAAAGATCTCTCCGTAGCTCGAAACGTCAAGGGGATGCATCCCGAGGGAAAATCCCGAGGGAAGATACAAAACTTCACCACGGCAAATTTCGACATGATTCAGCATTATCGACCCAACCTGAACGTGATTTTACGCCCCACCCGGACCAGCGGAAAGGGCTTTTCCTTCACCGGACACCATGAGATCATGATTCCCCTTCTGGCCTGGGCATTGAAATCGGTAAATAAAAATAAAACAAAACGGAGGTAGGAAAAAATGCAACGTTTGGGCAGCTTGAAGCTTTGGGCGATTATTGTTCTTCTTTTTGTGGGGATGAGTTTTATGTTCGTAAGGACGGGAAAGGCAACCGCTCCACCTGCAGAAAATCCTGAAAAAACCGAGGAAGACACCTCTTCGGCTAAAGACACCGCAGTTTTGCTGAAGCAGGCCATGGAGGATTTTCACCAGGTTTTGATGCCCCTGTGGCATGAGTCTTATCCCAAGAAAGATTTCCAAACCATCCGGGATAAGTCAAAGGAGTTGCAGCAAAAGCTGATGGCTTTGATCCGGGTGCCCCCTTCCGCTGATTTAAGCCAGGACGAGGAAAAGATGCGAGAGTTTCTCTCCAAACGGCAGGAATTTGCTTTCCTCGTGACTCAGGTCAACCAGGCGGCAAAGGACGAGCCCGACTCCACTTTGGCTTTGGCATTTGAAAGCATGCACTGGGCTTATGAGGAGCTGGCAAAATTCTTTACCGTCCAGATAGAGGAACTGGATCAATTTCATGAGACCCTCTATTTCCTCTGGCATAAGGCTTTGCCCGAAAGGGACTACCAGGCGATAAAAGATACGACGCCGGTACTCAAGACGGAAGTCGACAGCCTGATGAAAACCCCGCTTCCCTCCGTCTGCAAGATAAAGAGTGAGGAATTCGATAAAGGAAAAGCTGCGCTTAAAGATGCGGTTTACCAGCTTGCCGAGACGTGCGATAAGGGAACCGAAGACGAAATCGATGCCAGCCTAAAGGCGGTGCACGATAGATTCGTAGAGCTTAATTTGCTTTTGAGATAAAGAAGAATTATACGGTCGGGTGACTCGGTTTGCCAGGTTGGGCTTATCATTCGAGGTTGCGTAGCATTTTCTTTGATTTCTTAAGGTCTGCGAACCATGATATTGGTTGTTAAGAGAATTCATCTATTGCAAGATGCAAGTCGATGCATACCGAACCGGAGCAAGGAGGAATAATACAATGAAAAAACATGTTCTTTTCA
>CAYOSZ010000142.1:0-6448 GCA_964406715.1 uncultured Ignavibacteria bacterium
TTAAGTTAGGTGCTGTTATCTTCTACCAGATGTTTTTCTTGAGAAAATCTAATAATAAGAAAAGCCGCCTCAAGTGTTTAATCACTTAGAGGCAGCTTTACCCCCCTTGAGTAATTCCTCATCAAATGATCTTTAGGTTTTAAGCCCGTCGATCTCTCCGGAAAGTTTTATCTCTCCAGGGTTACAATATCTATATCGGCTTGGGCTGAAAATACGTTAATTCCCCGGACCGAGACTTCTCTTTAAATCAAATTGCAGGAGTCAAGTAATATGAAGAAATGCCGAAAAAATAAAAGAAGCCTCGTTGCATTACCGTCCCCGGATTAAGCCAATAAGTGGGCTTTCTTTCAGCAAAGCATATTCTTAGATTTCCCGAGCAGTCAAGCAAAAGATCGCAGTGCTTCGGACGAGCAAAAATCAGCTTTCAGCATTAGCTATAACTGAGAGCTTTATTCGTCCCTATGGACATATTGACTTCAAGGAGGTTAATCATGCCGAACGTCGAAACCATAGCTACGCTTTTCGAGCTTGCGATTGTTGCCGAAAAAGCAGCCGGTGATTTCTATTTGGGATTGGTGGAGAAATTCTCACATCTGCCTGAAGTTTCAACTTTCTGGAAAGGGATGCTTGCGGATGAGATGCAACACAGCTGGGAACTGGAGAACATTCGTAACTACCTAACGCCAGAGCAAATTTCTGCTCCTGCGGATCCTCATCTTCTGGAGAAAGCAAAGAAGGTTTTGGGGTTTTCAGTTAAGGATAGCTTAGATTCAATTACCACCCTGAATGATGCTTACCAGTTAGCTCATGATTTGGAGCATTCCGAAATCAACACGGTATTTGCCTTCATAATGAACAAGTTCATTTCCCGCAAAAAACAGAAGGAGTTTATTCTGGGGGAGTTGGAAAATCATACGCAAAAAATAATGAAGTTCTCTGAAATCCTGGGCGATGCCCGGTGGAGAAAACCATAGTGGTGGGGAGTTCATTGACAGGTTCAGATAAAATTGAGTCCAAACCGGGTCAGATGAGGACTTTTGTCAAATGAAATCCGTCCGTTGGAGAACGATGGAAAACTGAAATCCCGGAGAGCTGGAGGAAACGGAAAATGAAAGTTTTAATATTCGTGTGTTTGGTCGTTACCTTTATGGTCTCGACTAATGCTACCCAGGCGGGCATGATGGAAACGGTTCCGGTGGGTGAGGAGGTTTATCGTTGGATATATGAATACTTGGATGAACTCTATGCCCGGGGACTGATAACCGACATACATCTGGGAACGAAACCATATTTCAGGGGGGAGGTTGCCCGGGCACTTCTGTCCGTCCGGGAAAAGGTGTATACGGATGAGTATATCCTGACCTTATCCGAAGGCTATCTGCTGGAAGAGCTGGAAAAGGAATTTTCCGAGGAGTTAATCGAGCTTTCGCTTAAGGCAAGTTCAGGAGAAGGCGAAGGGCAGAACAACAGTTTCCTGTGGGGATTGGATTTTCAAGAGGGAACAAGTTTCAAGTCTAAAGCAAAATCCGCCTTCAGGGAAACCTACTACCCTTTTGCCAAAGCTCAGATCGGATCTGGTTTCTTTGCCTGCACCCGGTATATGATCGACGAGAATCTGGCCAAGGATCCCGCCTATCCGGGGAAGGTGTGGAATGGAGTTGCCGGAGATGCGGCGCAGGCTTATCTGGCATTCAACCTGCCCTACTTTAAGATACTCTTGGGAAGAGAAAGGATGGCCTGGGGCCAGAGGCCGATGGGAGAATTGATACTGTCCCAAAGCAGCTTTCCTCTGGACATGGTCAAGCTTCAGGGAAGCTGGGGAAGCTTTCAGGGGACCTCTTTCTTTGCATTTCTGTCATCCCTTACTTCCCGGAATTCCTCCGGAGAGGCCACCCACGTCAACCGCTATCTCTCCGGGCACAGGATAAGCGCAAACGTCTTATCCTTAGCTCAACTTGGGTTTTCGGAGACCATCATATACGGAGGAGAAAACCGCCAGGTGGAAGCCTATTACCTCAATCCGCTTCTCTGGTATCATGCCGTCCAACTGAATGAGAAAAGAGACGACAACACCTTCTTTGCTTTCGACTTCAATCTTCGACCCAAAAGAGACCTAATCTTCTATGGAGAGCTTTTAATAGATGATTTTCAGGTGGAGAAAAAAGACCAGGAGGATCAGGAGCCCAATGAGCTGGGTTATTCAGGAGGCTTCTCCATTCTGGACGTCTTTGGCTTTGAAGGATCTGAGTTGAATATGGAATACGTTCGCATTAATAACTGGACCTATAATCAACAAGAGGAGAGGAATCGCTACATGACCAGAAACAAACTTCTGGGCAATTCCCTGGGTCCGGATACGGATAACTTCAGCGTCAGCCTTTCTGCCTGGTTAAGGAAGGGATTGAAATCAAAGATCCTCTATCAGAGAAGACGCAGCGGAGAGGGGAGGGTGGATTCACCCTGGAATGAACCCTGGATGTTGACCCAGGGGGAGTACCAGGAGATGTTTCCCAGCGGTGTGGTGGAAAAGATGAGCAATTTGGGCATAACCGTTCAGTATCACTATGCCAGCGTTCTTCGTCTGAAATTTGGCTGGGGCTATTTCAATTTTGCAAATTACCAAAACGAAAAGGACCGCGGAGAGGATTTTCATCAGGTCAATCTGAACTTGAGCTATCACTTCATGAATATGTGAAATCTCTTTATGTAGTATGATTTGTTTCGATTTCGACAGGATGGTAGTCAAAAAGTTATTTACCTTTCAAAAGGACGAAACGAAAGATTGTGCGGATAGATGCCGGACGATTCTTCAACTTGGACACTTTCACCTCGGAAGAGCGAGAATTTGATAACTGATAAGTGAGTTGAGATATGTCCGTCCCCGCGGTATCTGAAAAGGAGGGGTTATGTTAAAACGGAACTTACCTTTTTTCAGACGTCTCCATCTGATCGCAGATTTGGGACTGACCTTTCTCTCCTTCCACCTGGCGATTCTGCTCCGGCAGGCTCTTGTAGATGCAGCTGTTTTAGATCCCCTAAGCTTTGAAAAGCCCTATGGGCTTTTGTTTTTCATTCTTCCCATCTGGGCTTTCTTTCTTTTTTTCAAGAAGGAGTGTTATGAATATCGGGGCAGACCCTTTAGCAAGATAATCAAAGATATGGCGGTGGTGGTCTTTAAAAGCTTCGCTTGTCTTTTGGCTTTTCTTTTCTTTACCAGATCGCTCGACCACAGCAGAATGCTTGTTTTGATCTTCATCCTTATGAATTTAGTTACTTTGTTATCTTTCAGAGGATTCATTTCCCGGCTTTTGAATTACCTCCGGAAGAGGGGATACAACTTTAAAAATATTTTAATCATCGGCACCGGTTCACCGGCAAGGGATTTCATGGGTGAGGTGAAGAACAATCCGGAATGGGGTTTCCGCATTTCAGGGGTTCTGGATTGGGAGGACGGCTTAAAAGGGAAGAAGATTCGAGGTTTTTCGGTTATCGGAAACCTGAAGGATTTGCCTTCGATTTTGAAAAACGACCACGTGGACTATGTGGTTTTTGCGGTTTGCAAAAGGTATTTGAACCTGATCGAAGATAGCCTTCTGGTCTGCGAGGAGATGGGGGTACCCACATGTGTTTTGGCAGATTTCTTCCCCTTGAGATTCTCCAGAAAAAGGATGGGGGAATTCCAGACAAAGCCGGCCATCGTATTTTCCACCGCCCCGGATTCAGACACCTGGCTGCTTTTGAAGGACCTCTCCGACAGATTATTCACCCTGGTGGGACTGGTCTTGCTTTCGCCTTTCATGCTGGCGATATCGCTTCTGATTAAACTCACCTCCAGGGGCCCCATACTTTTCACGCAGGAAAGGTGCGGGCTGAACGGAAGGAAGTTCATCATGTTTAAGTTCCGCACCATGGTGGATAATGCGGATCAGATGAAGGACATTCTGCTGGAGAAAAACGAGATGGACGGTCCGGCTTTCAAGATAACAAACGATCCCCGTCTGACTAAGGTGGGGAACGTTTTGCGAAAATTCAGCCTGGATGAATTTCCTCAGCTCTTCAACGTGCTGAAGGGAGATATGGCTCTGGTGGGACCCCGGCCCCCTCTGCCCCGGGAGGTCAGCCAGTATGATCCATGGCAGAGAAGGAAGCTCTCCATGAAACCAGGACTTACCTGTTTGTGGCAGATAAACGGCAGAAACAACATCAACTTCGAAAAATGGATGAAGATGGACTTGGAATACATCGACAACTGGTCTTTGTGGCTGGATACCAAGATACTTTTCAAAACCATCCCCGCGGTGATCTGGGGAACGGGAGCAAAATAAAATCTTTTTTCGAGAACATCTTGGCAGGAAAAGAGCCAGCCCCATCGGGCTGGTTCTTTTATATCGCACCAAGGACATGCTGGTGAAAGTTTCGACGTTTCATTTCCAATTAAAGCTGATTTTAAAGATATTGGATTTTACCTGGATAGGGGAATGCAATCCCGCTTACCCCTCAGACGAGATTCCTGTCTTCTGAATCAGGAACAATGAGAAGGTCAAGATTCGAAAGCTTAAAATTCCGCGCCCAACGAGAAGTAATGCCTGGGTTTGTGAGCGACCCGGTCAAAATCGGTTGCCCAGCCCACGTCGTATCTCAAGACGAAAAATCCTAAATTCACCCTGGCCCCGAATCCGAAACCAGCCTTTATGTCTTTTAGCTTGGTGCCGTCACTGGAGGTTCCTCCCTTGAACTTTTCGTTCTCGTCCCAGGCTGCTCCCATATCGTAAAACAAAGCTCCGTTGACGTAATGGAGAGTCAAGGGGAGAGGGAATTTCATGATAAAATGCTCAATGAAAGGATAGCGGAGTTCGATATTGGTCAGAAAATATTTGGTGCCGCTTATTTCGAAGTATCTATAACCCCGGAGAGGGGTGATCATGTTCCCGAAATAAAGGTCATTTATGCCATAAATGCTCTCTGAGCTCAAGCTTGGTCCTATCCAGTTGGACTGACCCCCCAAAAGGAACCTCTTTTTATCGTCTCCATGTGAAAATCCACCGGTTAGTCTAAAAACGAAGTTGTATCTTTTGCTGAAATGGAAGTATCTGCGATAGTCCATACTGAGTGCTCCATAGGTGATGCTTCGGGGGGTGATGTAGGGCGCGTATTCGTAAGAGAATATGCTTCTGGTACCATTGATGGGACCGGTGTGCCCCCAGAGGACCGTGTCGTTGATCCAGGATAGGGAGAACAAAAGCACCTTCACGCTGCGGTCGTCATAGTTTAAAGTTAAGGGATGAGGATCATAATATTTTCTGTCCACCGAAAAATGGGTTATGTCCAACTCTGCCCGGGTATACTTGCTGAAGGGGAAGGAGAGATAGGCCAAGGCTCCGTACATCCGGTCGGAGAAGAGTCGATCCAGATTGTCAATATAGTAATATTTGGTATGGATAATTCCCGTTCCCACATTCAGCCTCCGACCTTGATAAATGTAATATATCTGGAAGTTGCTCTGGTCAATGGTGTTAACCACGTCGGTGGCTATTATGAACGTGTGATTTCCCAACATGTCGCTTATGGCGATCAACGATTGTCCCTGAAAACCAAAGAAGGTGTCATAGCTTAATGCTCCGGAGACTATGTCAGGCGAAAACTTAAGCTTGTATTTACGTTCTCTGTATTCACCGTTGGGAAGCCTGTAGACTATCGTATCCTCTTTTTCCGCAATCTCTATCTCCATCGTCTCCGACAGACTGTCCAGCTCATTACTCCCGGCCTTGAACACGTAGGAACTGAAATCCGATTCGTCCTCCTCCGGCTCCTCCTGGACGGTATCGATAGGGATGGGGAGGGTGTCACTCTCCAACGCCAGAAGATAAGCGGTCTTGCTCAGCGAAACCTCCTCGTCCTCCCCCACCGGTTTGATCTCTTTGATTACAAACACGTCCCAGCCTCCCTTTTGAAAGGCGGAGAAGGCAATCTTGTCGCCATCCTTTGACCAGGAGGGCGAAAAACAACCGGAGAGGACGTTGGTGATGGGGAAAACCGCGGAGCTGTCCAGATCCATTACATAAAGATTGTATATTCCGTTTCGATCCGAGACGAAGCAGATCTTCTTGCCGTCAGGTGACCAGGAGGGAGAGCTGTTATTTCCTTTCCCTGTTGTGAGGTTGGTGATTTTTCTCGACTCTGTCTCCAGAAGGAAGAGGTTATACTGTCCATACTCAAAATCGGTTGAATCGGTGGAAGTCTCCAAAGGTCGATCAGAGCTGAAGGCGATGAATCTACCGTCCGGAGAGAAGCTGGGTTCCTCATC
This sequence comes from uncultured Ignavibacteria bacterium, assembly GCA_964406715.1. Lineage (GTDB taxonomy): Bacteria > Zixibacteria > MSB-5A5 > MSB-5A5 > SM1-73 > SM23-73-3. The sequence goes on from CAYOSZ010000142.1 coordinate 6,305, forward strand.
CCCGTATAAATCGTCGGTAAGCCTGGTTAACTGTTGGTCGTTGATATCACACAGATAAATATCTGCCTTTCCGTCGTCCACTCCCACGAAAGCGATGCTCTTTCCGTCAGGAGACCAGGAGGGCGAACGCATGGCATCCAACTG
>CAYOSZ010000143.1:0-2883 GCA_964406715.1 uncultured Ignavibacteria bacterium
CGATGCACCTCGCTTAAGTTCTCCAGGTTAAACGTCTGCTCTTTTCTGTTTTTTATCTTCTCATTGATCTTTAAGGATTCTTGATCGTGCCTGATGGCTTCGGCATATTCTCCCAGGCAGAAATAAGTTTGTCCCACGTTATTTAAACTTCGGGCGATCCATTCCTTATTATCCAGATCTCTGTACACGGACAAAGCTTCCTTGAAGTATTTGAGTGCCTGAGAGTATTTATGTCGGGACCAGTATACCAATCCGATATTATTCAAGGTATTACCCACATACAACTTATTACCCAGCTTCCGGTCTATCTTTAGCGCTTTTTGGAAAGATTTTAGGGCATTTTCATACTGGCTGTCTATCCAGTAATTAAGTCCCATATAGCTTAAAGTGTTGGCAAGCTCAGCCGGATGGTTCAACTTCCGGTGGATCTTCATGGCCTCTTGAAGATATGATATCCCTTTTTTATAATCGTGTTTGAGCCGATAGGTCTCACCCAGGCCGTTGTATGTCTTAACCAGCAGCTCTAAATCGGAGCAGTCCCTGATTGAATTCAGGATTTCCAAGTAATCTTTTTCCGCCTGGTTTAAGTGGCCCACCCGTTTGCAGAAGTCGGCTCTCTTTCTCAAAGCGGTGATCAGTTTTTCCGAAACTTCTCTTTGGTTGGACAGCTTGGGGGCAACTTCTATGGCGTTTGCCAGATATCTTAACACCTCATCGTTGGCAAATCTTTGCCTCATCTTCTCGGCAGACAGAAGCGCGTATCGATAAGCTTTATCGAACTCTTTTCCTTCCAGATAGTGGAAGGCCATATCGAAAACCGATTCCTCCTCCTTTGAGCCGATCTTCTCCAAAAGCTCTCCCACCTCTTTGTGCAGGCCGGTACGTTTTGTCTTATCCAGCCTTTGATAAAGGAGATTCTGCAGGCTTTGATTGGCAAACTCGTAATATGTTTCGTTCTCACCGGACTCTTCTTCTTTGGTGAGTATTTGATCCCGAGTCAAAGACATCGTGATCTCCGATATGATGGTCTGATCCAACAGATGCAGCTTTCCAAGCAAACCAAGGGTAAATCTCTTTCCTATCACCGCCACCGTGTTCAAGAAGTCGAGGGTCTCATCATCATACCTTTTAAGGTTTTTTAGCAGAACCGCTTCAATTGAATCCGGGATTTTCGATTCCTCAAGCTTTCGGACGTCCACCTTCCAGACGGAATCCTTCAAGAAGATGATATTTTCCTCTATCAGGTATTTCAGCATTTCCATGATGAAAAACGGATTGCCCGAAGCTCTCTGGTGGACGTAGGTGAAAAACAAAGCAGGGAATTTCTCCAGGATGAATTTGGAGTGGATCAGTTCCCTGGTTTCGGAGGGATCAAATCGTTTCAGTTTCAAACCGGCGTAATCTTCATGCTTTAAGGAACTGCCAAGCAGGCTCGCCAGCCGAACGTCTTCTTTTGAATTCTCATCACGTAAGGAGCCACACAAAAGGAGCCGACCTTTGTTCTTCCGTCTCCGGAGATGTTCCAGAAACTGCAGGGTGGATGAATCCGCCCACTGCAAGTTCTCAATGATTATGGCAAAAGCGAAAGATTGGGATATTTCCACCAGCAAGTCGGAGATCCTTTGATGAAAAGAAGTCTTGGCCTCAGGATCGGCCGATGAATCGCTTTTCGACCACCCCAGAACTTCCCCCAGATTGGTGAGTATGTGATCGGCACATTTATTCTCCACGTACGGTTTCAATTTGTGCAAGACCTCTACCAGCGGTTGATATGCTATGGTTTGGTTTTCCAGACAGTGCGAGTCCACAAAGATGATTCCCTGAAGCTGACACTTAGTCTTTAAATCCCCGAAGAGACGCGTCTTGCCCACTCCCTGCTCTCCGGAAACTAAAAGACAGTTTCCCTCAGAGCAGACTGCCCGCTTCAGATGACCCTCAAGCCAGCTTGACTCTTTCTCCCTTCCCACCGATGGACCGCTTAAGAGGTGAGCAAAAAGGTTTTGCCCGCTCCGGAGGCTTTGTCTTTCGTCTTTTTTAAAGTCTTTCCGAAGCCTGGTCTCTATCGTCTCCTTCACCTGAGCAGCATTGACCGGACGATCGGCAGGAGACTTTTCCAGCAGTTTCAGGATCAACTCGTTCAAAGAAGAAGGGAGATGGGGATTCAGCTTAAAGGGCGGCACCGGCTTCTGCTGGAGATGCGCCGAGACGATTTTAACCGGATCGTCGGAAAAGAAGGGAAGCTGGGAGGTGACCAACTCATAAAGAATAATCCCCAGTGAATAAAGATCGCTTCTTTCATCCAAAGCCTCATTCCGGAACATCTCCGGAGCCATATAGGATAAGGTACCTTTGGTTTCCTTGCCCCGGTTTGACCCTATCTTTTCGGACAATCCGAAGTCCAGTATTTTGGGCTGATAGGACTTACCCGTTACTTTAAGATTGTCCGGCTTAAGATCACAATGCACCATTCCCCGGAGATGTAAAAACTCCAGAATGTCGCAGAGCTGCCAGATCAGGCGATAGAGTCTTTCGAACTCCGCTGGAGCCCGCCGTGGATCGAAAAGATGGGGTAAGGCTTCCCCGATGGTTTCCCCCGGGACGAATTCCATGGTAAAATAGGGAAGAAACTTTCCCGGTGACGTGGGGTCATCTGAATAACCGAAATCCAAAACCTCCACCACGCCCGGATGTTTGAGCTGAGCCAGTAGTAGATATTCCTTTTTGAAGTCTTGTAAAAGTGAGGGATTCTCCACATGGGAGGCAAGAACTTTAAGAGCCACATCTTTTTTGATCCAACCATCGAAGGCTCTGTATACCTTTCCTATTCCCCCTTCTCCCAGAGGTTGTAGAATCTTGTAGCGATGCGAAAAAATCTGTGGGGTT
>CAYOSZ010000143.1:2893-6446 GCA_964406715.1 uncultured Ignavibacteria bacterium
GGAGAAACATGACCTGGTGAGGGAGATCAGTATTGGTTTAAATCATAAGATTCAGGAATCAGCCCGTCTGGGCCTCGGCCACTTCTTGTTGTCTTACCGGAAGGGTGATGGTGAATACAGTCCCCTGGGAGGAACTCTCCACAGAGATCTCACCCTTATGATTCTTAAGAATTCTTTCGCATATGACCAGCCCGAAGCCATGCCCATCCTTCTTGGTAGTGAAGTGGGGATTGAATATCTTGGGCAGAAGATGGGGAGCTATACCCGGACCGGTATCTGAGATTTTGATCTCAGCCAGTTTTTGTCTTTTGGCATAAGAGGTGATGATGGTGATGGTTCCTTGTGTTTCCGGAAGCGAGCTTATGGCATCGATGGCGTTGTTTAAGACGTTAAGAAAAACCTGCTGGATCTGGCCGACATCCATGGGTATTGCCGGAAGCTCAGGGTCAAAGACGGTTTCAAATTTAATGCCTCTAACCTGTTTTTGTGGCCTTAAGGAAAAGATCAGATCCTCAATTAGAGTGCGCAGGTTGTACTTGGTTATCTTTGTCTCCAGCTTGGAGAAATCCATCAAACCGTCGGTAAATCTCTTCATGGTCTGAACGCTTTCCTGAATGGCTTGGGTGTTTTTCTCTACTTTGCCGGCATCCCCTTTCTTCAGGTTCAGCGGCAGAAGCTCGGAATTGTTCAGGATGATGCTGAGGTAATTGTTGAGTTCGTGCCCGATGGAAGCCGCCATCTCGCCTTTAGAAACCAGATTCTGTGAATAGATGAGATATTTTTCAGCGATCACCTTCTCGGTTATATCCTCGATCACCAGGATAAGACCCAGTATCCGGTTGTCATGACTGTTAAGCGGGCTAACCTTTAAGGATAAGGCTACCTCCTCCGAGCCGAACCGGTGGTACGATTTGGCTTCCTCAAAGGGATCACCCGTATAAAGAACCTGATAACAGATTTTCTTCCATCTGGTCCTGTCCTCCCGGGGAACCAAATCCAAGAGGTGGAGATCCTTTAGAGAATGATAATCTGTTTCATCCTTCCAGCCGGCCCTTTTGAAAATCTCCTGGGAGGTTTTGTTGGCTATGGTTATTTTCAGGGTATTATCCAGCACCACTATCCCCACCGGGGTTTTCTTTACCACGTTCTCATTATAGATTTTCATCGCCAAAAGATTTTCGTAAAGCTTGGCGTTTTCTATGGCCATGGCAGCCTGCCCGGCAAAAAGCTCGAAGAGGTAAAGGTCGCTCTGGAGAAAGATGTTGCTTTTGGAACTGTTGTCCAGATACAAGACCCCGATTATCCTCTCCTTGCTTTTCAGCGGAACGCACATGATGGATTTCAGGTCGAGTTCCAAAATGCTCTTCTGCTTGGAATATCTTTCATCGTTTTGGGCGTCGGAGGTATATATGGATTTGCCGGTCTTGGCAGCGCTGGTGGCAATGGACATGGAGATACGAAAATCCTCCTTGGAGAGCGATTCCTTGCAGATGTTATGTGCGGTCTTAAACTGAAGATTTCCCTCCTCGTCCAAGAGCATCAAAAAACCTCGTTCTGCCCGCAGAAGCTTTATTGCCCGCCGCATCACCATCTGGAGGATTTCATCCAAGACCAAAGTGGAGTTTATCGCTTTGCTGATGTCCAGCAAAGCCTCCAGATCATCCCTTCTAACCCTGGTGGTCTCTTGCGTTTTCGAGCTCTCCTCTTCCGGCTCCAATCTGGGCTGAGCCGTCTTCACCTGCTGAAGGATGGTTTCCATCTGGGCTAAGGTGTCGTCCAAGTCGATGATTTCTCTTTTGCTATCCTCCTTCTTCTTTTCATCGAATCCTTCGGGAGTTTTGGTCTCTTTCAGCATTATCTTCTCATAACCTTTGGTGGGTTTTTGTGAATCTGGAGCCGACATACTTTTTTCCCTTTCCAGGCCGGGATTATTTAACGATTTGTGTTCCTTAATATTATCGGTTAGGAAAAACGATAGCTTAAGCCGAAAAGATGGTTACCCGTCAAGAATATTTCGGGCAAATCCTCCGATCTAATCAAATAAGATATTCCTTTTTATGGCCTCAAGATATGAAGGGCTTTTAAAAAATGGTTTTCGAAAAGGTCATTTACAGAAAAGACAGTGAGATGGAATTCTACCGGTTGGTGATAAGTAAACCCGGTCCACCTTCCATTGAGGTTGACAAAATGATGATTTTTGATATATTGAAATCAGACAGATGGCAATTTTCATGCGTCTAATCTATGAGAATTAACACCAGGTTTTTTTGCACGTTTTCTCCGAACGAAAGGAGTTATCATGCGAATCAAGATTCTTTTTATTTTGGGATTCTTTTTCCTTTTCGGCGTAAGCGGAACACGATCTGCCGAGCTTTACCAGAGGGTGAGTTTTTCCCACGAGGATCTGAGGTTCTCCCAATCAGATGAATTTGACCTGCTTTATCTGAAGGGTTGTGATATCACCGGTGTGGTAGGAGAACCCCAGCTTCCGGCAAAATCGGTACATGTAATTCTGCCCCCGGGCTCCCTGGTGGAGGAAGTGGAAGTGATCAGCACGGAAGGAAGATTTCTGTCCGGCCGGTATCAGATCTTACCGGTTCAGCCTCCGCGAGTTCTTTCTCTGATGCAGCAGCCGATTCCATTTGTCCGACCCGACCCGAGAATCTATCAACAGAGCATGGAATATCCGGGAAAATTGATAGAATACACCGGGACTGGTTCTCTGGGCGGATATCAACTGGCCAATGTCATAGTCTACCCGGTTCAGTACCTCCCCGCCGAGCAGAAGGTTAAATTCTATTCTGAAATAGAGTTTACCATTCGCTATACTCCGGGACTAAGGGAACCTGTTCCCATAGGTCGCAGGTCGCCGATCGGGATAAGAGTCTATGAAACAATGTTGAAACATGCAACCGTGAATCCCCATATGGCCAGATTAAATCTAAAACCCCGAACCATCAGCCAATCCCATCTGCCTCCGGGCGAATACGAATATGTGATCATCACGGCCGGGACATACGTTTCGACCTTTCAACCGCTGGCGGATTGGAAGACTCAAAAGGGTGTGCCGGCTGATATCGTCACCACGGATTGGATTTACGCAAATTATAGCGGATATGACAATGCGGAGAGGGTCAGAAACTTCATTAAGGATGCTTATCAGAACTGGGGGACTGTGTGGGTTCTTCTGGGGGGTGATACCAACGTGGTTCCCGAAAGGATAGCCTGGGCCATGGACTGCGAGGCCGGATTCTACCCGGACGAAAACGAAATCAGATGCGACCTGTATTTCTCCGATCTGGACGGGACCTGGGATGCCAACGGAAACCACATCTACGGGGAGGAGGAGGATTCCGTCGATTTGTATCCCGACGTTTTCGTGGGAAGGGCTTCCTGCAGCAGCGTAAGCAGCGCCCAGGCTCTGGTGAACAAGCTTCTGATCTATGAGAAGAACCCTCCGGCCGACTACCAAACGGACATGCTTTTCTTGGCTGAGGTATTGTGGTCAAGTCCCTATACCAACTCGGGGCTGAGCAAGGATATGATCGACCAG
>CAYOSZ010000144.1:0-6397 GCA_964406715.1 uncultured Ignavibacteria bacterium
TTTTGCGTTCGCCTTCAAGTCCCCCTTTATTAAAGGGAGATTCAAGGGGATTTGTCAACTTCGCAAGTCCTCTTCCCTCTTCCGGCGGGCGATGCAGACAACTAAATGCTCTCCTGAATATGTTGAAAGGCGGGTGGCTCACAGATCTGCTGTGGGATAGTTACGGAGAAAGATGTCATTCTGAGGCGCCAGCCGAAGAATCTGGCTTTGGCGGTATGTTTAGATTTGTCAGATTCTTCGCTTCGCCCTGCACCAAGAGGTACAGGGCTTCGTTCAGAATGACACCAAGAAGCGGTTGCCCCACAGCCTGTGCTGAGTCGAGATTCTCTTCTGTCAGGAGCTACTCCTGACAAAGACAGCGTAAGGATACTATACTCTCTCGAAGGGATCGAAGAGCTTCTTGTATTCCTGGAGGGCGAACCTGTCGGTCATTCCGGCAATGTAGTCGCATATCAACTGCATCTTGTCTTCGTCTTTGAACTGGTGCCGGAACGAGGGAGGCAGTTGATCGGAATCTTGTATGTACACTTCAAAAAGCCGGACGATCATCCTTTTGGCCTTGTCAGCCATGCGGATCATGCGGTAATTCCGGTACATCTTGCCGAACAAAAACTCCTTCAACTGGCGATTCAGCTTCCGGGTGGAATCGGAGAACTGGACGATGTTTTCTTTTGTGGCTCTTACGTCTTCTAACGACTTTATCCGATGTTCTTTTATATTCTTGTTCGTTTCCTGAATCAAATCGGAAACCTCGAAATCGATCAGCATCCGCACCATCTGATGCCTTCGTTGGGAAGGAGAGAGACGGTCATATTGCTTGCCCAGACCGTCGACTAAGTTCCTCCACAGGGTTATATCGTTCAATTCCTCCTCCTTCAGCACGTCGGAGGACAGGCCGTCATCCACGTCGTGGCAGTGATAGGCTATCTCGTCTGCCACGCTCACCAACTGGCATTCCAAAGTCGCCCTTTCGTCGGGATCAAACTCGCTGGGCAGGGGATGATCGTAGAAGGTTTCGTGCTTCATTATCCCCTCTCTCACCTCGTAGGTCAAATTCAGCCCGGGAAAGTCGGCGTATTTCTCCTCTAAAAGATCCACCACCCTTAAGGTCTGCCGGTTATGTTCGAATCCTCCGTGGTCCTTCATGATCTCATTCAAGATCTCCTCCCCCCCATGCCCGAAGGGTGTGTGTCCCACGTCGTGAACCAGGGCGATGGCTTCGGCCAAATCCTCGTTCAGATATAAGGCTCTGGCAATGGAACGGGATATCTGAGCCACTTCCAGGGTATGGGTCAACCTGGTGCGATAATGATCCCCTTCGTGATTGACGAACACCTGGGTTTTGTACTCCAACCGGCGGAAGGCGGTAGAGTGGATTATTCGGTCTCTATCCCTCTGGAAATTGGTACGGTAGGGGTGATCGGGCTCCGCATGCTTTCTCCCCCTGCTCTGTCCGCTCTTCACGGCATAGGGAGCCAAATATTCTTTTTCTCTGTCTTCTAATTCTTCTCTCAAACAGCTATGCGGCGCCATGTTTCTATTTAACTTGTTTACTCACCAATTCATTCTTCGAACTTTCCCTCCTCTTACCTGCAGGTTCTGTGTTTCTTGCATTCACCTAAAAGGGGGGATAGAAATTCTGTTATCCGTAATTGGCTGATTTGTCTGGTTTTCAAAAAGACTTTAATTCTTCAACTATGGTATCAGCAAAGTTGATAATCCCGGTTTTCAAAGACATCTCAGTTTATCAATAACCACGCACCCGGATTTGAGTGATCTCGTTTCTTATAGCCTCCGCTTCACGCTTATTGGGTGCGATTTCCAGAGCCTTCTCGAAATATTCTAAAGCTTGTGGAAAATCCTCCATTTCTCTGTAGATTAAACCCAAATTCTTTACTGCAGCAAAATATGTCGGATCCAATTCCAACACACGTTCGAAGGCAACTATGGCTGAATCGTATTCCATCTGGTTTCCGTAAACGATGCCCAGGTTGTTGTAGGCATCTGTATATTCGGGATCGATCCTTATCGCTTCCTTGATCTGCACCAGAGCCGAATCATCCTGTTCCGTCATCTCCAGCGTGATGCCAAAGCTATTACGCGCCTCTGCGAAATCGGGGTCTGCCTGGACCGCCTTTTTAAACGCCATCTTGACCCACCGCGTTACCATAAATCCTTTCCTCTGGAGGATTAACCCCAGGGAGTAATGTGCTACTGCATCGTATGGGGCTATCTTCGATGTATTGGTCCAGAGGTGATAGTCCTTCCTGAAGACTATGGCTCGGCTTTGAACGGTGAAAGCATAGAATAAAAGAAGCAGGGCAAAAAACAAAGAGAGGGCGTGACCTGCCCTTATCCGTATCCTTTCGGGAAACCAACTGCCCTTCAACTCCGGTTTTTCTCCTTCCTCCGGGACAATCTCCTCCGTCACAGTCACCTCGGCTTCAGACAAGCTCTTCTCTTTGGCTTTCCTTTTTGGCAGTCTGATCTCAAACAGCTTTCTCTCCCATCCCACTCCCGCCTCGACAAACCTCCCCAGAATCAGACAGAAACCGATGGAGGGGATGTACGCCCACCATTCCTTGACCGAAGCGTAAAGAGGAACCAGATTCAAAACCGGTACCAGCATGACCAGAATCCAGAATATCCCAAAGGAGAGCTCCTCAGCGATTCTTCGCAAGGAAAGCCCCAGGGCCAAAACCAGGGCAAAGAATATAAGTGCTCCCCAGAACTTCAGGCTGAATAAGGAGGTGATGGTTAAAACCCGCGGGGAGAAATTCAAATACACCGGAAGGATAAACTTCTTGAAGTAATAAAAATATATGGCAAAGGCGGTCAGAAATCTTTGAAACAAATTAGCTGAGGTGTAAGATTCACCCGTCCCCAGATTGCCCAGCGCTGCTATTCTCAGAACCAGGTATAACAAGGTTGCGATAACGAAGGGTATATAGGGGACTATCTTCCTTTTGATCGTATCTTTCTCGGAAACATAGTCCCATACGAATAAAAACAAAGGCAGAGCCAAAGCCATCTCCTTGGAGAAGAGTGCCAATAGGTAAGTAATGATTGCCCCCCCGGAAAGAAGAAATCGCCGGCTGCCGGTATGATCTTTCCTCTTGAAAAAAAGGATGGCAGTCAGCAAAACAAAGAAGCAGGCGATTAAGTCGGTTCGTCCGGCAATCCAGACCACGGAGTTGGTGTGAATGGGATGGGCGGCGAAAAAAAGCGCGGTGAAAAATGATAGTAACTCCCTTTTAAAAAGGAGGAATATCAGCAGATACAAAAGGATGGCATTTAAAGTATGAAAGCCAAGGTTGACCAGGTGATATCCGAAGGTGGTCTTACCCAACATGTGGTGATTTACGAAATTAACCAGAATTACCATCGGTCTGTAGTAAGGAAGGGGCTCGTATGTCTTGGCCGGGAAAGGGTGGGTGAATACGGTTTTGAGATTGCTCCAGTCTCCCATAAAATCTTTCTTTTCATAAATCAATCTCCAGTCATCGGTTATGAAATCAAACCTGGAGGTTTTGTAAAAAATCATAATGGAGACTGAAGCAATTAAGATCACCAATACCACATGTATCCATTTGCTCTTCATCTGAGGCTTTCTCCTTATTTTTCCAGAACGCCAACTTGCCATACGGCAGTTTGATCGTTTGGTATAATATCGGAAAGAATTAAATTTGTCAACAGATTAATGAGACACAAAGAAAAAGCCCTTTGACTTTTTGATATAAGGCTTCCACATTACCGGTGATTTCTGTAGTCAAATGAACTATTATTTCCGCGTTTCAAAAGTTACTTGTCTTGCATCGGATGGAATTTCAAGCTCAAACTTCTTGGGTGGAAGAGGGAGATCGAATTTCCTCTCCATGAATTTAATCCGGGCAGATTCTCTTTTAGTGGATTCAATGTTTATTACTTTTGGAACATCCATTCCATGCTGCGTTGTGAAATTCCTGTATTCTATCTGACAAGATTCTCCGTCGGTCTTTTTCACCCACCGGCTTTTGGTCAACCTGCACCTTCGGGAATCTATCCAGAACTCCTTTATCCAATATTCGTCTTCACATTTGTACAAAAACAGATCCTTTCTGTTCCCTACATATCTCGCATTCTCCTCCGTTAATCCCCCTCCGCCCAGGATCTCGTCTAAAAGCATCTCCAAAGAGATTTTCCAACTCCACAGTTCGGTTTTCTGGAAATCGGAAAAGCTGCCCCGATAGAACTCATTTTGCTTGGGGAAATATATGGTCAAACTATCATCCTCTCCCCTTACCACAAACCTGCCCATTCCGAAAAACGTCCGGGGATAGAGAGAGAAGGTGTTTGGCTTTTTGTAAAAGAATTCGACCGTCCCCCCGAACTTAGCCTCCTCTCCCTTGAGCTTTAAATCCATCAGGCAGGCTAAGGTCTCAAACTCGATTTTATTTTCAAGTGCGCATCTTAAGACGTTCTGAGGTGTTCTGTTCTCAGGAAGGAGTTTCGGTTTGGGGGCACAGCTGGAGATAAGAAAACTGGTCAAGCCCAGCACCACAAGTATGGGTCCGGTAACATTAATTCTGACCCGAGGAAAATTCAAATACGAACTCACCACCTATTCCATCCGTTCAATAGATTCGCTTCGCCCAGACGGGCGAGCGTCTGCTCGCTCACTACAAGTCCGTTTAATCCGTTGGCATAAATCTTATGATTCGTGCCGTTGACCATCTTATGGCTTTCAGAAATATCTAAAAATGTATCCCGGCAAACAGAAAGGAGAAAAAACTGACAAATGGATGAATGATCAGCCCCAGTATGGGAACGCCCATGACGCTTCCAATCATGATGATCCCGATCAACAGGAACATGCCCATTCCCTGCAACTGCATCATATAGAACTCGTACCGGGGAGGCAGAAATCGCATCAAGACTTTTGACCCGTCCAACGGAGGTATGGGGATCAGATTGAAGCAGGCCAGTACCAGGTTTATGATCATGCCGTACAGTACCAGGTTGACCACTATCCCTGGGATCTGCGAACCCATGCCAAAGCTTCCCGCAGAGAAGCTCATAAATCGCAGAATCAGACCGCATGCCAGGGCAGTCAACATGTTTGCCCCCGGACCGGCCAATGAAACCCACATCATATTCTCTTTCGGATTGCGCAGATTGTACGGGTTAACCGGCACGGGCTTTGCCCAGCCAAACAGAAATCCGGTGTTGGAGAAATAAAGGAGTAAAGGCACGATTATGGTGCCAATGGGATCAATGTGAGGCAGCGGATTTAAGGTCAATCTTCCCGCATCTCTTGCCGTGGAATCGCCAAACCTCAACGCCATCCAGCCGTGAGCCACCTCGTGGATGACTATGGCGAAAAGAAGGGGCGCTGCCATTATCAAAAATCCGGTGAACCTGTCCAAAATAAAGATCCTCGTGTACTTGAGATTTCGGTTGCTACTCTAAGTCCTATTCACAGCTTCTTTGCAAATATACGTTTTATTATGCTAAAGTTGAAGAATGTTCATCCAAGGAGAACTTTTAATGAGGGAAAAGAAGGGGTGGGATGTTATCAATTTACTTAGAGACACATCCGTTGTTCTTCATAAAATATCTCCATTTTTTCTCTTTTACCTCTTTTACTCCGATCCTGGTGGAGGATGCTATCTTTCCCGCAGCCTCTCCCCTATCCTCAACAAAGATGATGTCAGAACAAAGATCCGCCCCGTTCAGCTTTCTGTCCACGCCCAGAGCCTGACATAGTTTTGCCGGACCACTGGTCAGATCCTTTAGCTTTCGGCGTCTCCTCCTTTTTTTCATCAACTTTATTCCATCAACCGGTTCCAAAGCCCTGATCAGCACTGCAGCCGGGTATCCTTTCTTCTCCGTCACCAGATTCAAACAGTGATGCATACCATAGGTGAGGTAAACATATGCATATCCCGGGCTGCCGAACATGACCTCATTTCGGGGAGTCATGCCCCGGTAGGCATGGCTGGCGGGATCTTTGAAACCAATGTAAGCCTCCGTCTCTACGATCTTTCCGGAAAGAAGATGGCCATCCTTTTGAACTACCAGATATTTTCCCAGAAGTTCTTTTGCCACCTTCAGGGTGGGGCGATTATAGAATTTCCTGTCCAGCTTTTTACTTTCTGGCTTACTCATTTCCAGGAACCAGGTAACACGATAGAAGATAATTTTAAGGGTTGTATTAAATTTGGAAACTACTTTTTTCACCTAACAAAGAATTGCGGTTTTCTTTATCTTCGCCTTGAGACGGGATAAATTCCCGTCTCTATGAAGAAGAAATAGCATATCACCATAGGACAGGGCATTTAGCCCTGCCGATAATTGCCTCACCCCCTTTGTCCCCTTCAGGGTGAATCCCTTCAGGGTGAATCCCTTTCCATGAAAT
>CAYOSZ010000145.1:0-6368 GCA_964406715.1 uncultured Ignavibacteria bacterium
AAAAAATGGGGCTCTCCGAAGTTGTGTCAAGAATGTGCTTCATGTCCTTCACATCGTCAAATTTAAACTCCCCCTTCCCCTTGATGCTCTCATATAGGCTTTTGAGTATCTGCATGTGGTTGGATTCATCTTTGGCCAAGGAGGCAAAGACTTCCTGTCCTTTGGGATCTTTGGTCTTCTCCTCGGCCAGTCGATAGAACTGGTATCCGTCGTTTTCCACCCGTATGGCATTTTTCACCACGGCCAGAAGTAGTTCACTCTTCTCCATTATATTTCTCCTTTATTTGAATAATCCCAACATCTTTAATATAGACGGAATATTCGCCCTGTCAAGTTTGATTGAAATGAGGAATGGAAGGAATGTTGCCAGGATAGAATTGACATAGACCGGAACCTAACTTATGGTTTTCATCTAACTGTGAAGAAAACACCGCATTACGCCATATGATCGTGTTAATCCATGCCCGAATGGTAGGTGAATGAGCAGCCATCTGTCAGGATTGCATTCAGGGATAAGAAACCACCCTAACCCTCCCTTATCAGGGAGGGAACCACCCCTATTCCCCTGACAAGGGGTTCATCCTGAAGGATTCATCCTGAAGGGTTCATCCTGAAGGATTCATCCTGAAGGGGATAACAGAGGGTTAAGCATGTGAAACTAAAATGTTGATGACCAAAAGTTAGGTTCTAATTTAACGGCTTCAGCTCGGGTAGATTCAAACCAGGTCTGCCTAAAGGCAGATACTCCAATGATAGGTGCTATTATTGTTTCACAGATTGAGCAATTTCACTTTGCCTTTTCCAGCGGTAATCTCTCCGATCAGGTAAGCCGTCTCCTTAAGTGAGGAAAGCCGTCTTAGAACTTTGTCCGTTTCGCTCTTCGACACCACCAGTATCAAGCCTATTCCCATGTTGAAGACTTTGAACATCTCCTGGTTTTCTATATTCCCCAATTTCTGAATGACCTTAAATACCGGCTGAACCTTCCATAAGCTGGCATCAATCACGGCGTCACAATTTCCGGGAAGAATCCGGTTTAAATTACCCTGAATCCCTCCACCGGTAATGTGTGCGATCCCTTTGATCTTGTTTTTCTCCAAAAGCGATAAGATTGAGGGTGCATAGCAGCGATGCACCTTCAGAAGCTCCTTTCCCACCGTGGTCTTCAATTCCTTCGGGTGGGAATTCACCCCTAAGCGTGCTCTACTGAAGAACACCTTACGCGCCAGGGAGTATCCGTTGGTGTGAAGCCCGTCTGATTTCAGCCCGATTATCTGATCTTTTGGTCGGATACCCGAACCATCGATAATTTTTTTCTTCTCTACAACTCCCACGATGCACCCGGCAAGATCATACTCGCCCTTTTTATAAAACTCAGGCATCTCTGCCGTCTCTCCACCGATTAAGGCGCAGCCTGCTTTCTTACATGCTTTCGACAGACCACTGACTACCTCTCCAATAATCCCGGGTGACAGCTTGCCTGTGGAGATGTAATCCAAGAAAAACAGCGGTTTGGCTCCGTGCACCAGGATGTCATTTACGCAGTGATTAACCAGATCTTCTCCCACCGAATCATGTTTGCCCGTCATGAAAGCCACCTTCAGCTTTGTTCCCACTCCATCCACGCTGGAGATCAAAACCGGTTCTTTGTATCCTCTGGCCTTAAAGGCAAAGAATCCGCCAAAACCACCTATACCCTTTAACACTCCCGGAGTAAAAGTCGACCGGGCCAGGCTTTTTATCTTCTTTTTTGCCCGGTCAGCGGAACGGATGTCCACTCCGGAGCTCTTATAGGTTAGCTTTCTCTTCATATCTTCCTCTGTGAATTATTCTTACTTTCTTAGTGGGTACAAACAGGTTCTGCTTTTCTTTGAAGGAAGAATCCAATTCTCCGACGAATCCGAAGCTACATTACAGAAGTCTTTGCCCGTTTATCTCCAGTTGAAATTTAAGCCCCAGAAATTCTGCTGCCCTTCGGCACACCACCATCCGGGACAAAAAGATCTCGAAGTATTCCATCACCTGAGAAACGGAGGTATCGATTTTAATCTCCAGAGTGACCAGCTTTTTTTCCTCATCCACCCTTAGAAACGAGCTTTTTGCCGCATAGTTTACCCTGTCGTGGATGTCTTGCTTGATCATCTTTAACGTACGTACCCGGGAACTGTGCACGTCAGACTTGTCTGCCAGGATCGTCGCTGCACAGATGTCCGAAACCGGTTGACCGTCTTTCTCGTCGTGATTTCCGATGGCGGCCATTATCTCCAGAACATCCTCCATGGGCATGTTCATCTCGGAAAGAATGGAGCGGGCTAAGATGGCTGCAGTCTGGGCATGATAGTCCCGGTTGATCACGTTTCCGATGTCATGCAAGTAAGCGGCAATGGCGGCTAAATGCGCCCGCTTCTCCGGATATTTCAACCTGGTCAGGATGTTGAAAGCAATGTTGGCGGCTAAGCTGGCGTGTCTTTCTCCGTGTTCGGTGTAGCCAATCACACCCAGGATTTCATCGGACTTCTTGATCAGAAGATTTACCTGCTCGTTTTTCTTGACGTCTTCTACCGTTATCACTGTTTTTCACCCCCATAAGAAATTATCGGAGACAAAACCTCGTTTCTTTCAACCTCAAGCTCGATCAAATCGAAAATTACTTTACGGGCAACCCAAAGAAAAAGTTGGATAGTAAACACGTCCGCTCCTCAAAGCATATCCATAGGATCCACATTAACAGTTATACGAACCGCTCCTTTCTTTTTTGCATCTTTGTCCTGTTCCAAAATCTTTTTGATCAAGCTGCTCAAGCTGGTGGTGCTCTTCGTCTTTATCAGAAGCTGCCACCGGTGTTGATTTTTCACCTTAGGCAACGGTGCCGGAGCCGGCCCCAAAATCTCCACGCTTTTTTGCTTGGTCGATTTAATCTCTCTTCCCAGCCTGGAAGAAAAACTTTGTGCCCGGGTGGTAACCGCTTTCAAGCTTCTGCCGGAGAAGATCACCAGGATCAAATGATTGAATGGCGGGTAACCCAACTCCCTTCGCTGTTCCAACTCTTTTCTATAGAATTCCTCGAAATCATGCGAAGCTGCAAGTTTTATGGTCCAATCATCCGGATAATAAGTCTGAACCACCACCTCCCCTTCCCGCTCGCCCCTGCCGGCTCTGCCAGCCACCTGAGCAAGCAGCTGAAAGGTTCTCTCCTTTGAGCGGAAATCGGGGAGATCCAGGCCCAAATCGGCGGAGATGACCCCCACCAGGGTAACATCCGGGAAATCCAATCCCTTGGTGATCATCTGGGTTCCCAAAAGAACGCCGAACTTCTTTTTGCCGAAATCGTTCAATAATTTTTTATGCGCTCCTTTCTTAACCGTGGTATCCAGATCCATGCGCTGCATCAACGCCTGGGGGAAATTTTTCTTCAGTTCCTCCTCGATCTTTTGAGTTCCCGCTCCCCGGTACATAAATCTGTGCCCCTGACAATTGGGACAGAGATCAGGAGCCCTCTTTTGATAACCGCAGTAGTGGCATCTCAAGGAGAAATCGGTCCGGTGAAAGGTCAAAGTTATGTCGCAGCGGGGGCATTTCTCGATATGCCCGCAATCCTGGCATTTGACGAAGGTGGAAAATCCCCGGCGGTTCAAAAATAAAAGCACCTGCTCACCTTTGTCCATCCTGTCCACCAGGAGAGACGAAAGGCGGGCTGAGAGAAAATTTGAGTTGCCGCTTTTCCTCTCCTGAGCAAAATCGACAACTTTTACGGCAGGGAGCTTCTGATTCTTCACCCTTTCCCTTAACCGGCACAGGGTATATTTCCCCAATTGGGCATTGTGGTAAGATTCCAGGCTGGGTGTGGCTGAGCCCAAGATAACCACAGCCTTATTTAGCCTGGCTCTCATCACGGCAACGTCCCTGGCATTGTATCTGGGTGCCGGATCGTCCTGTTTGTAGGAAGCAACGTGCTCCTCATCCACCACGATCAATCCCAGATTCCGGAAAGGAGAAAAAACCGCGGATCTGGCTCCTACCACCAGGGGAAGCTCGCCGCTTCCGATTCTCCTCCAGGCGTCAAACCTCTCCCCTGCCGACATCCGGGAGTGAAGACATCCCACCTTTTCACCGAAGCTGACTTTGAATCTGGAAATGATCTGGGGAGTCAGCGATATCTCGGGCACCAAAACCAGAGCTTGCTTTCCTGCTTTCAAAACCTCCTTTATTATCTCGATATAGATTTGGGTCTTCCCGCTTCCGGTGACTCCGTGAATCAGAAAAGGAGCGTATTTCCCGTCATCTAAAGCTTTATTGAGCTTATCCAATATCTCCTTTTGCTCCTCGGTTAATGACAACGGCTGTGTCTCCGGCATATCCAGCGCCCAGTCTCCCTCTCTTATATTCTCCACCTGCCCGAATTCGATGAATCCTTTTCTTTCCAGCGTCTTAAGCGCATTTGAACTGACCTTGAACTGACCGGAAAGATCCTTCCAGAGAAGCTCGCCCTTATTTTCGAGAAGCATCTCCAGACATTTTGCTTGAACCGGAGATTTTTTCTTCAATGTGGAAATAGCTGATTGCAAAAGCTCCATATTTTCATGCCCACTTTTGAAATCCTTCAGCCTCACTATCTTTTCATACTGAACTTTCACCCCCGGCTTTCCCAGACGCTCGTCGACTTCGATCTCCCCCTTTTTGCCAAGATCATACAAATCTGCATAAAGACCTTTTGCCTTCAACATTCTGGACAACCAGGAAAACTTTCTTTCCTTGCCATCAGCCAAAATCTCCAAAATCCTGTTCTGTCGTGGAGAAAGCCCTTTTGCAGATTCCGGAACAACTCCTGCCCCTCGACCCTCGATCCTTGTCTTCACGTACATTTCGCTTTTCAGCATTAGCTCCGACGGAAGAGCCGCCCTTAATGTTTCACCCCAGGAGCAGAGATAGTAATCCGATACCCATTTGGTAAGCTCAAGCATCTCTCCGGAGAAAAGAGGATAAGGGTCCAACAGGTCGATGATCTCTTTGACATTGGAAACGCTTGAAGTAGCACTTAGCCCCACCACAAAGCCGGTCACCATCTTATTTCTCAAAGGCACTAATACCCTGAAACCCAAATCCATCTTTCCCTCAAGATGTGAGGGAATCCGGTAGGTGAACGGCTCGGATAATGGGAGAGGCAAAGCCACCTGGGCAAACATGAAAGAATCCTATTCTATTCGGTTTGATTTCTTCACTGCTTTCTGCAATTTAAATATGATTTGAAGGGATGTCAAGTAAGCAAACAGGGATGTTTCTCATGTGCTTGTCTGATCCCCTGCTCCGAAAGGTGAAGACATTTGAGAAACTCGAATGCCCGCCAGGTCTGGTGACTTGGCGGGCATCGAAAAGGCGTTTTTCGGAGTGCGAAAGCTTGTCGGAGTGAAGCAGAGATCCCGCTTCGGCGGGACTTTCGCGGTTTTGAAAATCGCATCATCCCCACCAGAGTCAAGGAATGCGTTCTGCTGGTTTTAGCAACCGCATCAGCAAGCTGATGCACTCCAGAATCCGACTCTGTAAGGGGGATTGCAACTAATCGGTCCAGCGCTGCTCATTTTGTGGAGTAATAATAATTGCGGATTTTCCAGCAACCGGGCATTTGGTTTCGCAGATTCCGCAGCCGATGCAGAGGTCTTCCCGCATGTAGGGACGCTTTACCAGTCTTTCCGTGCCGTCGAAATGCAGAACCTTTTCTTCTTTCAGCTCGATTGCCTTGGGGGAGGTGGGGCAGTGTTCCTGGCATACCAGGCAGTTTTCGTTTTTATACCAGGGGAGACATCTGTTCCTATCTATGTACGCAATGCCAATCACCCATTTCTTTTTCGTCTCCACATCCAGAGGATGAATGGCATCGGTGGGACAGACTTCGGTGCACATGGTGCAGTTGAACTCACAGTATCCGTATCGGGCAACTCCGACCGGAGTCCACATCCCTTCCAAGCCCGCTTCCAGGAACGTCGGCTGAAGGAACCTGCCCGAGGTGGAGCACACCTTCACGCACTCGTGACAGCGAATGCAGCGATCCAGAAATTCCTTCTCCCCTCTTGAACCCGGAGGCCGGATCAAGGCAGCCGTCTGATTTCTGGTGACTAAATTGATCTTGAAAATTCCCACGGCTGCCAACCCTGCCGCCGCAGACCTGATCACCCTTCTTCTGCCCAGATCGAATTTGTATGGCTTAATCTTTCCTCTGAAATTTATTGTCGTGACCTGCGGTGCGCAGTCCTTCACGCAGTCATAACACTGAATGCATTCACCGTAATCGGTGTTCCGGAAATCGCTTTTTATCGCATCCATCTTGCAGACTTTCCGACAGATGGCACATTCCGTACAGTCGGAGCTGACCC
>CAYOSZ010000146.1:0-6183 GCA_964406715.1 uncultured Ignavibacteria bacterium
CAAAAACTCTTGGATATCATTTTATGTCAGATAAAGGATAGAGTTAACACATGTAATTAACAGCAAAATTATGAGAAACCATTTTAAAAATTACGACGAAGTGCTTTCTTATCTATACAATTTAGAGCGCTTCGGGATAAAGTTGGATCTGTCTAACATCAGCACCATCCTGAATCGACTGGGCAATCCACAGCATCAGTTTCCTTCCGTTCATGTTGCCGGAACCAACGGAAAAGGCTCGGTTGCGGCTATGCTGCATTCCATCCTCTGCCATTCCGGCTATAAAACGGGAATTTATACCTCCCCGCATCTGGTGGACTTCAGGGAGAGGATAAAAGTTGGGCAGGAGCTGATAGAGAAGGATTTCATATTCGATTTCGTGCAGAAGCTGAAGGATGAGATCGACCGGGAGGGTTTCACCTTCTTCGAGGTGACCACCGCCATGATGTTCGATTATTTTGCACAACGGAAAGTGGATCTGGCGGTGGTGGAGACCGGATTGGGAGGCAGGCTGGATGCCACCAACATGATCAATCCGCAGGTATCGGTCATCACCAACATCGGTCGGGAACATACCAAACAATTGGGAGATTCGATTCCCCGAATTGCCGGAGAAAAGGCGGGGATTATCAAAAGCAACGTTCCCACCATCACCGCGGTGAATCAGCCGGAAGCTCTGGATGCGATAAAAAAGGTCTGTGTTGAGAAGAACTCGAAACTTATCCTAATTCAGGATGTATCAAATTACCACATGCTGGAATCTTCCATACTCGGATCAAAATTCAGTTACTCCTCAAATTCCGTCGAATACGAAAACCTTGAGCTGAACTTAGCCGGTGAGCATCAGATTCTAAATGCTGCTACGGCCTTAACCATCGTTGAAAAGCTAAGACAATTAGGATGGAAGGTTGAGGAGCAGGCGATAAGGGGTGGCCTAAAAAAGGTTAACTGGCGCGCCAGATTGGAGGTTTTCAAAAAGGATCCTTTGGTATTATTAGACGTAGCACATAATTCTCCGGGAATGCAAACGTTGATCCATGCTTTAGATCAGCTCTTCCCCGAAAAGAGAATCATCTTTATCTTTGGCGTTATGGAAGACAAAGATCACCAATCCATGTTAAAGGAAATCTGCAGGAAAGCCAAATTTATCGTTCTCACCAGGCCGGATTACAAAAGATCCGCCGATCCGGAAAAGTTAGAAGCAACACCTAAACAGACCAATACACCTTACGAGATCATACCTATCATCAAACAAGCCTACCTTTTTGCCCTCAAAAATGCCAGGTCAGATGATGTAATCTGCATCACCGGCTCGCACTTCACGGTGGGAGAGTTTCTCACCATGTGTCAACCGGACTGAGATAAATCTGAATTTGACAGACTGCCGCGGATTTCTCCTTTAAAAAAAGCTTTACAACCCGAAGTCTTCACTTCATATTCCATTCGGAATGTAAACCGGAATCATTCCCAGGGAGGGAAAAGATGGAAACGTTAAAGGCGGTACTAAGTGAAATAGGTAGAATCATAGAATATCCCATAGTTCACGTAAATCAGAGGCCACTTACCATAATGTCCATCGTGCTTGGCGTCCTCATTCTTCTTATCTTTGTCTTTGTCTCAAAAGGACTGCGGAAGTTTCTCAAGAGGAGGTTTTTTGAAAAATACCAATTGGACGAGGGAATCCAGCTTGTCATACTTAAGCTGACACACTACCTGCTGATAGGTTTGGGTATTATCATCGCCGTTCAGTCTATCGGTTTGAATCTCACCAGCCTGGCTGTGGTCTTTGGTCTCTTGAGTGTGGGAATCGGATTCGGGCTCCAGCACGTGGCTTCCAACTTCGTCTCCGGCCTTATCGTTCTGTTTGAACGCCCAATAAAGATAGGTGACCGGATAACCATAGGCGATGTGTGGGGTGACGTGATGAATATCAGTCTCAGAGCTACATTGATTCGCACGGTGGACAACATCTCCATCATCGTCCCCAACTCGGAGTTTATCACTTCGCAGGTAATCAACTGGTCCCACCGCGACCCCAAGGTAAGAGTTCACATTCCGGTGGGAGTGGCTTACGGGTCGGACGTTCCCCTGGTCATCAAATCACTGCTGGAGGTGGCTGAAAAGCATCCCCAGGTCATGAAGGATCCTCCACCCAAAGTATGGTTTAACGAGTTCGCTAACTCGTCTTTGAACTTTGAGCTTTTGGTATGGATACTCGATCCCAAAGGAAGACCGGACCTCATCAGCGAGTTGAACAAAGGAATCGATGAAATATTCAGAGAGAATAAGATAACCATACCTTTTCCTCAAATGGATCTGCATGTTCGGTCATCTGTTCCTATTGAGGCTTTGAGCCGGAATAAAGATGGAGGGGAATAGAGCTCTATTTGTCAATCAGCCCTTTGGGCATGGTTGACCTACGAATCTGTGTAGATTATCGTTAATAAGTTTGGGTTGACAAGGGGCTGTTGGAAAAGTATATTGTTTTCATCTAATAAATGGACTTTTCCCTCTCCCGGAGAAAAAATGAAATTCATAGCAGATTTTCACGTGCATTCCAAATGTCGTGGGATCACTTCCGCAACGAGAAGGAATACCCGGACGAAACTCATTGTATCGGCAATCATATCAATCCTTTCAATTCTGATCTCCGGTGAGCCAACAAAAGCTTGGATGGCTGAATGGGCGACCTACAAGAGTCCGGCCCTATCGCCGGATGAAAGCAAAGTAGTCTTTGAATGTTGCCGCAATGTTGAAGAACCCGAGTGTGAAGATTCTCTAAGAGAGAATGAAATCTTCTTAGTAGACATAAATAACAAAGAAATGAAACCTCTAACATTTGATATTGAGAATTTCCAGCTTTCTCCAGATAAATCCAAAATATTGATTCAGACTTATTATGGATTGTACATGTTGGATTTGCTCAAGAAGTCATACCCCAAAGAGATATTTAACCGTTTTGCTTCATATGGCTTAGACAGCAGAAACAGTCCTATTCTCAATGTATCTTGGTCTCCTGATAGCAAGAAATTTCTTTTCATTCGAGCATTAGGTTTTAACGGAAAGCGAATATCTTCTATTTTCGATTCAGAAACCTACAAGGAAACTGTTCTCAATGTGGATTTATTTCCCTGCGCTATAGTATGGCATCCAGATGCTAACAGTTTCTTTTATGACCAAGAGGGCGATGTCAACCACCTTGACTTAATGAGTGGTAGTACCAATTTGGTACTTTCTGGTTTCCCTAACACTTCTTGTAATGATCCGATAATAAACCATGATGGAACGAAAGTAATATATCGAGCAACACAATTCTTTAAAATTTGCACTATAGGATATACGGACAGGAAAATATTTGCTCAATGGGTCGAGTTTCCAGACTGGGCTTTAAAAGAGCTGAAAGAATCGATCTGGCATAGCCATAAGCAATTGATTAAAGAGATGCAATGCCTTTTATTGGATGGTCCCATTTCTAACCTACGATTCCAATGGTCACTGGACGGAGAAAGAATTCTGATCAAGGATAAAGACGAAATTTGGTTTTATGCTCTTTCCGATTCTTCTTTTCTTCCCATTCATTGTGATTCTAATACAATATCCGAAATAGTCTGGAGACAGAATCAGAATGAGCTCTTTTTTATATCGCAATATAAAAAAGATACCAATAAGGATGGAGTGATTAACTTCCGTGATATAACTTTTGGTGATTTGAATGTTATTAATCTCAGAGATAATTCTTCTAAAATGGTATTATCAGAGTTAGAATCTCCAAGGAATTTGACTCTTTCGTTTAATGGTAACCTTTTGGCTTACGAAGCCTCTGGGAACATATGGATACTAAATGCGTCCACCCTTCGAAGCTATCCCTTGACAACATCCGGGGGAATTAAACCTAACTGGTTATCAAACGATAAAACCATCTTATTTGAATATAAGAAGTCACTTTATATCGTGGATCAAAAGGGGCATAATCTTACCCGTCTAACAGTAGCTAAAGGGAAAGAACCAGTATGGCTTAGCAATAATGAAATCGGTGTCAAAAGTGGTGAGAAGTATTGTAAGATGACTTTGGAGAAGTTAGAAGTGGAAGAAATGGACACTCCTTTCAAGGTGCCTCCAAAATCGAAAGGCAGAAGATATGAGGCTTATGTAGTGGATGGCAAAATCGGAATGCAACCTTATGATGTGTCTGAGGTTTGGGTCAAAGAGAAGCAAACCTCCAAATCCTGGATAATCAAGGAAGCTTGGAAAAACTGGTAATTCGCTAACTCCTTTTTAGTATACAGAGGATGACCATGAAATTCATTGCTGATTTTCACGTGCATTCCAAATACAGCCGGGCCACCTCCAAAGAGATGGACGTGGAGAACATGGCCCGATGGGCAAACCTGAAGGGAGTGGGATTGCTGGGAACCGGGGATTTCACCCACCCTTTCTATTTTGCCGAATTGAAGCAGAAGTTACAGCCCACTGGATTTGGTTTTTTCACTTTGAAAAGAGAGTTCAAACGCTCCGCCGGAATTGTGGATAATGGTTCCCAAAAAGAGCTTCATTTCATGCTCACCACCGAGCTGAGTAACATGTTTCAGCAGGGTGGGTCGGGCAGAAGGGTGCATACCATGATCTTTGCCCCCAGCTTCGAAGTGGTGGAGAAGATCAACGAGGAGCTGTCTCAATATGGGAAGTTAGGTTCAGACGGTCGCCCCATCTTTGGTTTTCCCACCAAGGAGTTGGTGGAGATAATCACCGATATCACGGATGAGTGTTTCATCGTGCCGGCTCACGCCTGGACCCCCTGGTTTTCAGTATTTGGAGCCAACTCAGGCTTTGATTCCCTGGAGGAATGCTTTGAGGAGCAAACCAAGCACATCTCTTGCATCGAGACAGGCTTATCCTCCGATCCCCAGATGAACTGGCGCTGGTCCGCCCTGGATAAGATGGGCTTAATCTCCAACTCAGATGCCCATTCGCCCAATCGCATCGGCAGGGAGGCAAACGTTTTTGACTGCGAGATGAGCTTCAAGGACATAATAAAGGCTATCAAGACTAAGGACAAAAACAAGTTCCTCTTCACCATCGAATTCTTCCCGGAGGAAGGGAAATATCACTATGACGGTCACAGAAACTGTGGGATTCTCTTTTCCCCGGCCGAATCCAGAAAGCATAAGAACATCTGCCCGGTTTGCGGAAGAAAACTGACCGTGGGAGTGATGCATCGGGTGGAGGAGCTGGCGGATCGTCCGGAGGGCTTTGAGCCGGAGGGTGCTATCCCCTGTAAACATCTTATCCCATTACAGGAGATAATCGCCGAGGCTTTAAATCAGGGAGTGGATACCAAGGGGGTGGAAAACGAGTATCTTAGGTTGGTCTCCACCTTCGGCTCCGAGTTCAGAATATTGCTGGACCTCCCTTTGGAGGAGTTAGAAAAATCCACTCCACCCAAGGTTCTTGAGGGGATAAAGAGGGTGAGGAAGGAAGATTTACACATAACTCCCGGTCACGATGGAGTGTATGGCAAAGTTCAAATTTTTGAAGAAAAGGAGAAAGAGCCAACCGAACAGTTGGGATTGTTTTAAGGGAACTTTTGGGTAGCCGCACCCTTTAGGGTGCGAAGGTTATACGCAGGCTGAAGCCTGCGGCTACCAAACCGTCCCTTCAATGGGGTGAGTTGGCACTAAAGCTGACAGGTCGCATGTCTGCCAGAGGCAGATCCGCCTTTGGCGGAAATGCGATTCCTATAGAAAACCGAACCACATAGCAGCGGGAATTTATCCCGCCGAAAAACAAGATTTTTCTGAACCTAATTGTTGCGTAACTGCAAGATAATTAGTATATTTACCTCACCCCCTGTATCCCCCTCTCAATAAAGGGGAGAGGAGGTATAGGTCATTCTGAGTCCGCAGGAACGAACCGTACGGTTCATACCGAAGGGCGAAGAATCTAAAACCGAGATCCTTCGCTTTGCCCCGCACCAAGCGATGCAGGGCTTCGCTCAGGATGCCACACAGTCTTGATAAGTGAGGCATAATAACATGGCTTTAGAAAGAGAAAAAATCGTTCCGGTGTACATCGAGGAGGAGATGAAATCCTCCTACATCGACTACTCCATGTCGGTGATCACCGCCCGCGCCCTGCCGGATGTCAGAGACGGGCTCAAGCCCTCCAACCGGCGAATTCTGGTGG
>CAYOSZ010000147.1:0-6175 GCA_964406715.1 uncultured Ignavibacteria bacterium
TTATTAAAATACACGACTAGGTAGTATGTACATCGATTGTAGCGGTTAAGCGAAAACCACAAATTCTGGACGATAGAAAGTATGGGATGAATAAAAAAAGCGATAACCTGCGCATATGCATTGTTACGACATCCTTCCCACGCTGGGTGGACGATGACCAGGGGACATTCGTGCTAGAAATGGCGCGAGCTTTAACACAACATGGCACGATTGTACGAGTTATCGGTCCGCACGCTCCGAATGCCAAGACGCACGAAGACATGTTCGGGATAGACGTCATCCGACCCAGGTATGCATGGCCGGAGCGATTCGAAGTGTTAAGAAAGTACCGCGCAGGTTTGCCTGTAATTCTTCGCAAGACCAGCGCAGCGTGGCTGCTGTTGCCCCTCTTTATCGGAACTCAATTTCTGGCCGTATGGAAGCATGCCCGCGATTGCGATATCATCCATACAAATTGGACCCTTTCGGCTTTTTCCGCAGTTGTGGCCAAAATGTTCCTTAACATCCCCGTCGTCGTCACAGTTCAGGGCAGCGATATATATGAAACCCAACGTATTTCGTGGCTGCGAAGTGTGACTCGATTCGTACTTTCAAGAGCTGATCAGGTCATTGCACTTAGTCAATCTCTTGCTCAGTTGACCGAAAGCCTTGGTGTTCCTGGAGAAAAGATTCGGGTCATGCCCAATGGTGTTAATATCGATATTTTCAAACCTGCAGATACTAAAAAAGAGCCCGTCATTCTATTTGTGGGATCGATCATCCGCCGGAAAGGGGTCCAGCATCTCATCGAAGCCGCTCCGCGAATCCTTCAATCTCTTCCGGAATATGAACTGGTCATCATCGGCGAAGGCCCGCTTGAGAAAGAATTACAGATCCAAGTGGATGCATTAGGTCTAAATGATAGGATTCGGTTCCTCGGAGTTCGAAGCCCAACGGATGTTCTCCTGTGGATGCAAAAAGCCAGGCTTTTCGTTCTGCCTTCTCTGGAAGAAGGTTTAGGCGTTGTCCTGTTGGAAGCCTTGGCCTGCGGTACGCCTTGTATCGGCAGCCAGGTCGGCGGGATTCCCGATGTGATCCGTCCAGAGGTCGGGCAACTTACACCACCAGATGATCCGGATCAATTGGCGGATGCTATCATCGGGCTCCTGAAAGACGAAGTGCGGTGGGAAGACATGCATCAGCGGGCATATGATTACGTCGCTTCCAGATTCAGTTGGCAGAAGATCACCTCCGATCTGCTCGTGCTGTATAGTGATCTTATGCAGGAGAAGGATCGACCATCTACCAGGCAACCAGAAATGTAGCAAACCGGTTTCCGATCCCATGGAACCTGTGCCCGGCCTCGTGGCTCGAAATCCAAAGAGTTTTGATATAGAGTGAGAAAGGCAACTATTCAGTCATGTTATCCCTGATCGAGATAAATCGA
Source organism: uncultured Ignavibacteria bacterium (assembly GCA_964406715.1). Lineage (GTDB taxonomy): Bacteria > Zixibacteria > MSB-5A5 > MSB-5A5 > SM1-73 > SM23-73-3. The sequence continues at coordinate 1,427 of CAYOSZ010000147.1, forward strand.
CGCCATATCGAGAAGGATCTGGCCAGATCCTCAAAACGTTGGTATTTCTCTCCGGAGAACTACTCCCAATATCGCTGCACGCTTCCTATGTTAGAGAAACATGCCCGGGGAAAGGTGATCGACTTAGGTTGTGGAGAAATGGCGCTGCAGTCGGTGATTCAATCCCTGGGGCTTGAATATGATGGCCTCGATCTGATCCCCTCTTCAGATGAAGTGACCATCGAAGCCAATATTCAAGACATGTCGATGATATCCGACCAATCATACGATACGGCCATATGTTTACAGGTCTTAGAACATGTGCCCAACCCTCAGAAAGCGGTTCGTGAGATCTTTCGGATCTTGAAGACTGGCGGTCCACTCATTCTCTCGATACCACACCTCAGTCGTATCCACGATGAACCCAATGACTTTCAGCGTTATACGGAATATGGCATTCGCTTCTTATTGGAAGAAGCAGGATTCCACATTGAAGAAATCCTTACACGCGGCGGTTTATTTTCATTCCTGGGTCACCAAGTCTCGAGCATAATCGTCCCGCTAGTTTGGCGTGTGCCCTTGTTGAAAGATCTCATTTTCGCGATCAATAGCATCCTTGTCACTCATGCCTGCTACTATTTAGATCGCATACTCACTCCATCCCGGCACTACTTTCCTCTGGGTTACACTGTCCTGGCAACAAAACCCGGGGAGTTGACTTAAAAAAACTCGAGAGATCGTACACCGAACATGAAAAAACGCGACTACCAACTGGGCTTTTTCGGCTCGTGCGATCGAGTACGGGATCGCACATCACGCATGAAGATTGCCAACAAAGTCCGGTTTGTGTTGGATGAAATCCTGGGGTTGGACACACATTCATACACTTGTCTGGATATCGGCTGCTCATCAGGGATTGTCTCTACAGCAATGGCACCGCGCTTCACCAGTATGGTTGGATTGGACATTGACAAGTTGGCTCTTTCGGATATCGAACCTGCTCATGATCAAAAAAGTGTGTTTCTGCTCGGGGATGCAATGCAGATGCCTCTCAAAGAGGAGACTTTTGACATGATTTTTTGTTTACAAGTCTACGAGCACGTTCCCGATGATGAGCGGATGATGTCCGAGATCTTCCGGGTTCTCAAACCCGGCGGTTATGTCATTTTTAGCGGTCCGAATCGACTGTTCCCCATTGAGCCTCATTATTTTTTACCGTTTCTTCATTGGCTGCCAGCCAAATTGGCGGATCGATACCTGCGTGTGACGGGAAAGGGCAGCTCCTATTATGAGAGATCGCGCAGCTACTGGGGACTGCGGCGTCTCGTGCGGGATTTCAATATGAAGGATATCAGCCTAGAAATCGTACGCTTTCGGATGAGGACGAAACTCCCTCAGAGAATGGGTCGCATCATCGAACTTACGATATATTGGCTATTGAAACCTGCGATCCTTCTTCTGCCGAATTACAATTGGATCCTGCGGAAGTAGTCTCGGTACGAATCCACGTTATCGTACGTGAAGATGTGCTCCTTTTGTGATTTTGCCGATTGCTTAAGGATGCACACGATGGCCACTTTTTCAACTTGCTTTTACACCACTCTATGAGACATTATCGGGCTGTGGGCAATCGCCGTATTCAGGTGAGCCTCCGTGGGAGGGAACTGCGAGAGAGAGCTGGCAGGAACCTTCTGTCTGAGCAAGGAATGGCCTTGCGCTCCAGACGGCCGGTGGAGGCAGAAAGCGTCTTCGCCAGGCTCAAACATAACTGGGGGTTTCGAAGGTTCTTATTGAGAGGGAAGGAAAAAGTGGAAGTTGAGTGGGGATTGCTCTGCATTGCCCATAATCTTGCCAAGATGGCGGCCTGAGGGTCGTCTTTTTTGTGTGCATCCCCTAATCTTCAGCTCAGAGTCCAAAAAGGGGCTGTCTAAACTTCCTTTTTAGACAACCCCAGCCTCTCTCACTGCAGCCATCAAAAACCGCGGTCAACCGGTCCAGATCATCGACGCAGCGAATTCCACATCCAAGGTTCCTCCTGCCGGGTTTGAATCAAACCTAAAATCTTGGCCATATCCGTCCTCTCCGTCCACTACGAAAAAGTACTCTCCGCTGCACACTGAGCCAAGGAAGTGGACCCCGAGATGATCATGATTATTGGAGGTGCCCACGCTACAGTTGCATCGCTTATCTGCGATCAACAGTTCGAGGTCGGGTACGTCGCCTTTGGCGTGGGTGAAGAGAATCTCCCGCTTCTGGCGGACGTGTTGGAGCAGAATCGAGATATTAGCAATATCCCGGGCATCCAAAACCGCAACGATCGTGTAAATCCATCCATTTAGCCCCACTCAGAACATCCCTCTTAGTAGATAAATTGGAATATTAGGAGAAATAACCCAAAATGATTATTGCTTCTTCTTGCATGTGGGCTTTATGCTGTAAATATGGTAATGGCGGGAAATCCCGCTACCTACGGCATATTTAGGAGGATTTCATGAAACGCATCAGGAATGCACTGCCCAAATCCCGGATACTGCGAATTATCATCGTTTCACTTCTACTAACACTTAGTATCGTGCTTGTCGCCAGCGCCGCATCTACTGCCAAAACCTTGAGCACGAACTTCACGCTTATCAACTTTGGCTCTGCGGAAGCCTCAGTGCATGTCGACTACTACAAGGATAACGGCAGCACCTGGGTTGCGGATACAGCCAACACAGACTTTACCATCGATGCTGATGGCGGCCAGAAAATTATTCGCCAATATTTCGACTCAACTCTCACAACCGGGAAAGGATCAAGCGTCATCAGCTCTACTCAACCTTTAGGCTCGGTTGTCCAGATCCTGGCACGAGGACAAACACCCACCAGCGGTGCTTACTCGGGATTCTCGTCGACAAGTGACACCTTCTATGTACCTCTTGTCGCTCGCAGATTGACCACTGCAAGCGGATTGGCAAACAGCCAGATCATGATCCAGAACATCGGATCGTCAAGCACGACCGTTAATGTCGCATTCATTGGGACGACGAACTGGACCAAGGTAGGCATCAGCATTCCTGCAGGTTCAACCTACTACTACGACATCGAAGGAGAGACGAATTTATCAGTAAACTGGTATGGCTCGGCAGTGGTTACAGCCGCAGGTACGGATCAAATCGCGGTAGTTTCCAATTTCTTCACAGGCGCTGATGCCATGCAAACCTTCAACGCCTTCCCTGCGGAAGATGTCGGCACATCATGGGTCGTACCACTGTTCACCTCGCGGTTGGCGAATAGCTTAAGCACACCGATCACGGTCCAGAATCTTAGTGGTGGATCCTTGGGTATCGGTGCAGTCGATCTCGATTGCATCAAGGATGCCGCCAGCCCTGGTACGAATTTTTCCATGAGCAACACAAGCGCTATCCCAAACAACGCTTCCTACTACTTCAACCCCGTCACCGACCTGTCGATCCAGGCAAACTGGTATGGCGCCTGCCGAATCACTTCAACTGGTGGAATCGTTTCCTTCGTTCAAATGCGATACGTTACAGGGACGAATGCAGCTGCCTACGAAGCAATCAAGGGTAATGGCACAGATAAAAACGTCTTCATTCCACTAGTTGCCAAACGGTTGGCAAATGGCTTTGCAACCGCCGTTACCATCCAGAATCTCAATCCCTCCAGCACCGCAAGTGTGACTTTCACCTACGTACCCTCACCAGACTACGTCTCATCAGGCGGCAGCGCGAGCAACATTGTTGTTGGCCCTTACACCATCCCGGCCGGCGGCAGCTTGATCCACAACCACCGCCTGACAGGAACGGGCTCCGGAACAGGACGGCACAATCTGCCGGATGGGTGGTATGGCTCACTCACAGTCTCATCGAGTAATCAGGCCATCCACGGCTTCGTCCAACTGACCAATATCATTGATGCCACTGGGGATACGTTCATGGCTCACAATGCCTTCACTCAACCATAGATCACTACTTTAACCATATTAAAAGGCCCAGCCATAGCATCAGGCTGGGCCTTTTCGTAGTTGCCGAAGAGATTGTTTTCCAAGATACTTAAGGTCAATAATATGATTCCCTTTCGATCCTTTCCCCTCGTCCTGGTCGCGATTCTGATAATTCTTTGCGCGGCATGCACAGGACAAATCGCTACCCAAACGATGCCCTCTGCTACAAGCATCGAGGGTTCAATGAGTTCAGACCAGGAAGCACATCCTCCGGAGCCACCGGCAGAAGCTCCTCCGCCAGTACAGGGAAAGGCTTCAATAAGCGGTGTGGTGTATTCCTACACCGTCGCTCGCATCGTACCTAAAACCCTTTTCTATTTAACCCCTGCGGTAGGCGAGGGACAGAATCTTATGCCCAACTTGCTGATTGGCCCTGAAGAGCAGAACGGAGATATTCATGGGACAACCAATTTACTGGGTCAAATCAATCTCGACGACGTGCCTCCAGGTAATTACTACCTCATTGTATGGGCACCTTACAACTGGAGCATCGCTGAAAACTCACCTAGCGAACAACGACCTCGTTTGATTGAGCTTAGTCAAGGAGATCGCAAAGCTTTAGGAGTCCTGTACGTTTCATGGCCGTAATGATAATTATGAGCCCTTTGAAGAATATCTCAGCACGAGACTTTATTTAGGGGTTGGATGATAGCGGTAGGAAAATCGTATAAATGGCACGATATCGATAGGTATTAGAATGAAATTCACCATTTGACTCACCACCGACAAGGTAGATATATTCACCCAAAGAGATTACACCTAGCTGG
>CAYOSZ010000148.1:0-6175 GCA_964406715.1 uncultured Ignavibacteria bacterium
TGATGATGTTATGTATGTTCTCTTACAATATATCAAATGGAAAAATCCAGAAGAAGCTCACCCAGCTATAGACACGGGTTATAATTGGTGGTTATTATGGTTTGGCCCCTCTTATGATCCAGAAGGAGCAATATTAGGTGTTGGTCAACCAGGATCTTTTGAAAATGCTCGTTTAGCTCGTGAAGATTTTCTTAATAGAGCAGATCTACCTCCTTATGAAATAATCAAAAAAGAACAGGGAAGCACTCCATATAGAAGACCTCCATATTCATTGGTTGCAGATCGATTTTTATGTATTGGTGACGCTGCTGCAATTACTTACCCATTTTCTGGTCATGGTGTAACTGCAACTTGGGTACTATGCATGATTGCTTCCGATGTTATAATAGAAGCACTAAAGAATGGAGAGGATTTGATTAGAGATGTACTCTGGGAAATCAATGTGAAGTATTTTAGAGATCAGGGAGCAAAATTTGCAAGTCTTTTTACTCAATTATCAGGAGTATTAAATTTTAATGAAAAAGAATGGAATTATTTTCTAAAGAAAGGATTAATTTACCAGACTGGAGAGGGAGAAGACATTCCTGAACCTAACAAAGAATATGAAGAAGAAATGAGTTTAGGAGAAATGCTAAAATTTGTTTTTAAAATTTTAGGTGGATTAATTAGAAGAAAATTATCATTTAAACATATGAAACGATTGCTACAAGCTAATGGCCTTGCTGAAAAAATTAAAAAACACTATGAAAATTATCCAGATAATATAAATGAATTTAATAGTTGGGCTAAAAAAGCACAAGAATTATGGAATCAAAAAAAAATAGCAATTAAGAATCTTTCCACAGTGCAAATTGAATATCATTAATGCTATTAATTTATTATAATTTTTTATATAGATTTTAATTATGGATATTTTAGAAACAATTATAAATTCTAACGTTTAAAAAATATTTAACATTTATTTTTTAAAAACACAATCTTTTCAAAAACAACAATTATTTGTATTCTTAAAGTGAAAATAAAAGGAGTTTTAGAAAATGTCAGAAGTAGGAACTGAAGAGGTTACTTATAAAAAACGTATAATGGCTTCATATGGGGCAAGAGAGTTATTTGGACAATGGATTTCTGCTGCTTTTGGATTTTATGTATTCTTTTTTTATGAAAACGTTATTAAATTACCAGTAACATTAGCTGCTTTAGCATATACACTTTATTCCATTTGGAATGCTGTAAATGATCCCTTTACAGGGTGGTTAATGGAGAAGATCCATATGCCTTGGGAAAAAAAGGGATATAGAAGATTTCCTTGGATGATTATCGGTGCGATTCCTTGGTTAATAACTTACTTATTAATCTTTCTAGTACCAACAGCTTGGTATGCAGATCCCATTGGGAATCAGTGGTTAATATTTGGCTGGTACTTAGGGACTCTTATGCTTTATGATACCGTATTAACTTTATATGATGTAAATGTGATTTCATTATTTCCAGATAAATTTAGAGGATTAAAAGAAAGAAGAACAGTCCAAGGATTTGGTACAATGCTAGGAATTTTAGGTCTTGTTCTAGCATTTATCCTTCCTAATCTTTTTATGAATGAAACAGATGCCTCAACATATGTAAACGCTGCAATATTTAGTGTTATTATGGGATGTGTTTTATTTCTATTTATCCTTCCCGGAGTATTTGAAGATAAAAAAGTTAGAGACTTATATCGACAAAGAAAAGAAACTCACCAAGTAGTAGAGCTAGAACCTTTCTTTAAGTCATCAATCACTGTTTTGAAAGATAGAACATTCATGACGAAAGTTATTTTTTTCTTTGGATATCAAGTAGGGGGCGTTATGATCCAAACATCAGCATTATATGTTTCGTTCAATATATTGCTTATGGGCAATGAAGCTATTGTTTTCTTATTAGGCGCAATGCTTCTTGGCGCGCTTATCTCAACACCAGTATGGACTATGGTTGCACATAAGGTTAATGATAATAGAAAGATTAGTATAGTAGCGGGTATTCTTCTATTTGTAACTTTCCTACCATTAATTTTTGCGTCAGATTTAATAAGTTGGACAATCTTTTTATTGTTTTTTGGTATGGGAATTGGGGGTCACTGGTATGTGGATCCACCTACTATGGGTGATGTTCTTGATGATATTGCAGTAAGAACTGGGAAAAGTCAACAATCAATATATTATGGATTTCAATCTTTTGTCATTAAATTTGGTCAAGCATTTATCGGAATAACAATAGCATTAAGCCATGTCTTTACAGGTTATGTACCTGGCCAAGCCGCTCAGACTGGATTAGCCCTATTTGGAATCAGAATTCACACAGCGATAGTACCTGCCATTCTTGTTCTGATTACATTAATCTTGTTCTGGAAATATTATAAGCTTACACCTGATATCGTTACTGAAAACAAGAAAAAGTTAGCTGAAATGGGCTTAAGATAGATTTTTATAATAAATCGATCAGTAGTGTCAATCTATAGATGAAATTAACTTTTTTTTTTGTTATATTTTTTATTCTTTATAAGTTAAAGTTGGTTTAAATTATGAAAATACTGATTATTGGTTCAGGTTTAGCAAGATTAACCATAGCAATCCCACTACATAAGCCAGATTATGATCTTATTTAATTTATTTTTCTACGATTTCTTTCTGATTGAATATACTAAACAAACATTTAATAGCTTTTATAAATAACTTTTAAAATAATTTAGGAAAATTGTAAAAATAATTTCATGAGTAATTTTGATTTTTCTCCGGCAAAAATACCATCATTTTATTATATAGGAGTTACAACCACTCAATCATCCATAATGAATGTGTTTCCAAAATGGGCTGATTATCTAGGACTTGGGGATGCTCATATAGTCGGAATTAACTGCAAAATTCATGATAACCCAAAAATATATAGAAAAATTGTTGAGTTTATTAAGAATGATAAAAATTCGTTAGGAGCTTTAGTAACATCTCATAAAATCGATCTTTATGAAGCCACAAAAGATTTATTCGATATGATCGATCCGTATACTGAATTATTGGGAGAATTGAGTTGTATTTCAAAAAATAACAGAAAATTATGGGCTCATGCAAAGGATCCCATTACTAGCGGACTCTCCTATGAATCATTCATTGGAAAAAATCATTGGAAAAAATTTAATGGAGAAATATGTATAATGGGTGCCGGTGGTGCTTCACTTGCTTTAACCACCTACTTTATAGAAAACTTGGAAAAAGACTTATGGCCTTCAAAAATCTATGTGACGAATAGAAGTACTCCCAGACTTGAAAAGATGAAGAAGATTCATGAAAAGATCAATCCTGGAATTCCATTTGAATATATCCATTGTTCTAAAATTGAGGATAATGACAAGATAGTAAATCAACTTAAACAACATTCATTGGTCATTAATGGAACTGGTGCTGGTAAAGATTTTCCCGGATCGCCTCTTACGGATACAGTAGAATTTCCCAAAAATGGATTTGTGTGGGACTATAATTTTCGAGGTGATCTAATTTTTCTAAAACAAGCTAGAGCTCAAAAAAAGAAAAAAATCCTTCATATTGAAGATGGTTGGGTCTATTTTCTACATGGATGGCAGAGAGTTATCGCAGAAGTATTTCATATAGAAATTCCAATTAGTGGTCCTAAATTTGAACAATTATCGAGAATCGCTCTACAAGTAAAATAAAATTAGAAGATTATTATGGAAAGTAAAACAAATATAAAATCAAAAGCTATTCGATTTAATTTAGAGGATGGAATATCACCGGAATGTAAATCAACTAAGAGAATGCTTTCAGCTATGAATGGAATGTATTTTAATAATCAGAAACTAAAAGAAATGATAAAAGTTGAAGACATTTTAGTATATAAATTCTATGAACTTGATATTCCAAAAAGTCCGGGAGAATTAGCATATGGGACAACTATTTTGTATCCTGGAAAAGTGGATAATGAATACTTTATGACTAAAGGACATTTCCATTCGAAAATAGATACTGCTGAGATTTATTACTGTATTAAGGGCCATGGTTTCATATTAATGGAAAATCCTGAATGTGAAGTTGAACTTCAAGAAATGAGACCTGGTATATCTGTGTATGTTCCTCCTAGATTTGCCCATAGAAGCATAAATGTCTCAGATTCAGAGCCTTTTATAATGTTCTTTGTATTTCGAGCAGACGCAGGACATGATTATAAGACAATCGAAACAAAAGGGTTTCGAAAATTATTAATTGAGAAGGAAGGAGAGCCAGAATTAATTGATAATCCAAAATGGAAATCTTGAAAGTGAAACAATATGAAAAAAGTATATATAACCCCTAGATCTATCACTCAAAATGGCCATCCATCTTTAGAAAAGCTGAAAAGAGCAGGGTTTTCTCTTGTCTATGGACCTTCAGGTCAACAACCATCAGAAGAGGAACAACTTAAAATATTACCAGAATGTGTTGCCTATCTAGCTGGGATTGAGCCGATTAGATCTAATGTATTAAAAGTAGCAAAAAATCTAAAAATTATAAGTAGAAATGGCGTTGGAATTGACAATATTGATTTAAAAGCAGCTGGACGATTAGGTATAAAGGTTAAAATAGCTACTATTGCTAATTCACAAGGAGTAGCTGAATTAGCAATTACTCTCATATTTTGTTCTGTTCGCTCTATAATCAATTGTAATGCTCATATGAAAAATGGAGAATGGATAAGAGAAAAAGGAATGGAAGTTGAAGGAAAAACCCTTGGGATAATTGGATGTGGCAATATAGGGAAAAGAGTTATAAAAATGGCAATTGGAATAGGTTTGAAAGTAATTGGTTATGATCTTTATCCCGATGAGTCATTTAATCCTAATAATAATTTTAAATATACTGATTTGAATGGAATATTTGAACACTCAGATATCATTAGTTTACACAGCCCTCCAAGCGCAAAACCAATGATTAATAAAGATTCAATTATGAAAATGAAAAATGGTGTTATTATCATTAATACTGCTAGGGCTTCTTTAGTTGATGAGTTGGCTCTATTAAATGCTCTTAACGATGGAAAAGTAGCCAAATATGCAACAGATGTTTATAATAGAGAACCCCCCGGGTTGAATGAGTTAATAATTCATGAAAAAACAATATGTACCCCTCATATTGGTGGTTACACCACCGAAAGTATTGATCGTGCTGCTGAAATGGCAGTTGATAATATAATTAAGTATTTAAGTTAGATTATGATAAAAATCTCCAAAGAAAGTATAAGTTCAACAGAGGATTTTATTAATATTGAGAAAATACCTAAAAATGAGGTTCAAATTGTATGGTTAGGTCAAGCTGGATTTGCTTTAAAGTTTAAAAATAAACTAATAACCATAGATCCTTATTTATCTGATTTCCTTTCAAAAAAATATAAAGGGACAATATTTCCTCATATTAGACTAATGAAAATCCCTTTACAACCTGATAAAATAAACAATCTTGATTATTACCTAAGTACACATGCTCATTCAGATCATATGGATTCAGAAACTCTTACTACATTATCAAATAATAATCCTAATTGCAGAATTATTGTCCCTGCAGCAGAGGTTGAGGAGGCAATCAAAAGAGGAGCACAGAGTCACCAGATTATCCCAATAAATGATGGAGAGAGAATTGAATTAGATAAAGATCTCACAATTATTGGTATAGGTGCCTCTCATGAAGTAATAAAAGTTAATGAAAAAGGAGAATTTCATTTTCTAGGTTATGTTTTTGACATAGGAAATATAAGAATTTATCATTCAGGTGATTGTATTCCCTATAAAGGGCTTTATAACAAATTGACTCATTTAAAGATTGATTTAGCTCTATTGCCAATCAATGGGAGAGATGAATTTCGATTAAAACATGATATTGCTGGCAACTTTAAAATTTCTGAAGCGCTAGATCTTTGTCAAGAAGTGGGTATAATCAATCTTATAGTACATCATTTTGTTATGTTTGCTTATAATACGGTTAGTTACGATGATTTAGAACGACTTAAGAAAAAAAGTTCTAAATCACTTCGAATTATTATACCAGAGGTTGATGTAGTATATAAGATTAGAAGGTAATAATTTAAAAAAACGAAAATTAATATCTATATTCAATTTAATCTTAATAATTTGTATTTTTTGTGTTTAAAAATGGATGTA
>CAYOSZ010000149.1:0-6125 GCA_964406715.1 uncultured Ignavibacteria bacterium
GACGGTTTTCCTTCACCGCCTTGATTTCGGTGGGCGATAGAAAAGGAAGAGTGGGGATCGGGTTGGGAAAAGCGAGGGAGGTCTCCCTTGCCATCACCAAGGGCACGGAGGCGGCCAAGAAGAATATGATGCCGGTACCCCTGGTGGATGGAACCATACCCCACCCGGTGTTGGGGAGATTTGGAGCAGCCAGAGTTCTTTTGAAACCGGCCTCACCCGGCACCGGCGTCATCGCCGGGGGTCCCGTGCGGGCGGTTCTGGAGGCTGCAGGAATTCAGGACGTGTTGACCAAATCTTTGGGTTCCGCCAATCCCCATAACGTGGTCAAGGCCACACTCAATGGTCTGATGAGTCTGGGGATGCTGCAGCAGAAAGCTCGGTTGAGAAAAGGTGAGTTAAAACGGTAAGAGTCTGTGCGAATCCGGGTGAAGTTGCCAAAGGAGGCAACCATAATATCCCGATGAGAAAGACGGAGATTGTCAGTTGGTTTCTCGGATGGAAAAAGTCTTTTGAAAATCTTAAGACTTCTCTTAACAAGGACTTTAAAAATGGCTGGTAAGCTGAAGATAACGCAGATAAGAAGCGCCATCGGGCGGGTGAAGGAGCAGAAGCAAATGGTGAGGGCTCTGGGAATCAAGAGACTTTACCAGAGCGTGGAGCACGCGGACACGCCCGCAATGAGGGGGATGATTGAGAAGGTGAAACACTTAGTCAAGGTCGAAGAGGTTTAAGTTGACAAAAACATCTGCAATAACACGAAAGATCCGGATTGGGAATCTTCCCTCTTCTGTTGGGTCGGGTAAAAAAGGAAAGAGGGTAGGTAGAGGACCGGGATCAGGTCATGGCAAGACTTCCACCCGGGGACACAAGGGCCAGTTGTCCCGATCAGGGTCCAAAAGGCGATCCTGGTTCGAGGGCGGACAGATGCCTCTTCAGAGGCGGATTCCCAAAAGAGGATTTACCAACATATTCAGGAAAGAATTTCAAATCGTGAACCTATCCGCCTTATCCAGGGCCTTTTCCCAGCCCCAGGGAACGGGTAAAGAGGTGATCTCTCCGCAGAAGATGAAGGAGAAGGGTTTGATCAAAAAGGCAGACCTGCCGGTGAAGATCTTAGGTGACGGGGAGTTAAAGGGGGCGGTGGTGGTTCAGGCCAACGCTTTCAGCAAGAAAGCCAAGGAGAAAATTGAGGCAGCCGGTGGCAAAGTCGAGGTGAGCGGATGCTGAAGACCGTCGAGAGCATCTTCAAGATTCCGGAACTGCGGAAAAGGATTTTCTTCACTTTGGCCATCCTGGTGGTTTATCGTGTGGGCGGCCATGTGCCCACCCCGGGCATCGATGCTCAAGCCCTGGGGGAGTTCTTCCGGGGAATGAAGGGTTCGCTTTTCGGTTTGTATGACATGTTTGTGGGAGGTGCCTTTCAGAAGGCGACCATTTTCTCCCTGGGGATAATGCCCTACATATCCGCCTCCATCATCATGCAGCTTCTGGGGGCGGTGATACCCTATTTCCAGAAGCTACAGAAGGAGGGGGAGGAGGGAAGACGAAAGATCACCCAGTATACTCGTTACGGGACGGTTCTGATTTCCGCCATGCAGGCTTTGGGAACGGCGGTGTTTTTAGAGAGCCTTCAACCCTCTCCCGGCAGATACGTGGTTCCCCATCCCGGAGTGGGCTTCAAGCTTTTGACCATGATCACCTTTACCTGTGGCACCATTTTTATCATGTGGCTGGGTGAGCAGATCACCGAGAGGGGAATCGGAAACGGAATCTCTTTGATCATCATGATCGGGATCATCGCCCGTCTGCCCAGCGGGGTGGCGGACGAGATAAGGATGCTTCTTTTGGGACAGAGAAACCTCTTCTCCGAGGTCTTTTTGATCGGGCTGATGGTGGCGGTGATTGCAGCCATCGTTCTGGTCACCCGGGCTCAAAGAAAGATACCGGTGCAATATGCCAAGAGGGTGATCGGAAGAAAGATGTACGGGGGACAGGCTACTCACATACCCCTGTCGGTCAACACCGCCGGGATAATCCCCATAATATTCGCCCAGTCGATCATGTTCGCTCCCAGCACCCTCTCATCTTTTTTCCCCAACAACGAGTTCATGCAGAGCTTCTCCAGATTGTTCGGTCCGGGGGAGGTTTTGTATTCCCTTATGTTCGGGCTCTTGATTGTATTCTTCGCCTATTTTTACACCGCCATCGTGTTCAACCCGGTGGATCTGGCGGATAACATGAGAAAATACGGTGGCTTCATTCCGGGAATCAGACCGGGCAAGAGAACCAGTGAATATATCGATAGAGTTCTGACCCGGATAACCCTGCCGGGTGCGATATTCTTTGCCATGATTGCCGTCCTTCCCTACTTCATGATGAGCGGGATGGGAGTGCAGTTTTATTTCGGAGGAACCGGGCTGTTGATCGTGGTGGGGGTGGCTTTGGATACGCTTCAGCAGATCGAATCTCATCTTCTGATGAGACATTATGACGGATTCATGAAGAAAGGAAGAATAAGAGGCAGAATGTAGAAAGATAAACATGAACCTGGTTTTGCTGGGAGTCCCCGGATCGGGAAAAGGAACTATGGCTCAGCTTTTATCAACTGAGTTGAGAGTTCCAAACATCTCCCCGGGAGAAATCCTCAGAGAGGAGTTGAGGCTGAAAAGCCCGTTGGGTCAGACAGCCAAGCCCTTTATGGAGAAAGGAGAGTTGGTGCCAGACGAAGTCATCCTGAAGATGATGGAGAGAAGGATAAATCAGCCGGACTGCAAAAAGGGTTTCGTTCTGGACGGGTTTCCTCGCACGGCAATTCAGGCTGAAAGGTTGGATCAGATGCTGGCAGATTTGAAGAAAAGCTTGGATTATGTCATGAAGCTTGAGATATCGGATAAGACCGTCATGAGGAGATTGGGGGGGAGACGAATCTGTTCGGTATGCGGTGCCGACTTCAATCTATACACCAAGCCACCTGGAAAGGATGACGTCTGTGACCTGTGCGGGGGAAAGCTTTTTCAAAGGGAGGATGACGAAGAAGAGGTGATTTCCAATAGATTGAAAGTATATCAAAAGGAGACGCACCCCATCGAAGAATATTACAACCATCAGGGGAAGTTGATTCGAATAAATAGTGAGTTCAATGCGGACATTGTCTTACAGGAGATTTTAAAGGTGCTTCAGAGCAGGTGATGTCTTTAGTTTCATTCAGAAGGATTGGTTCTGGTATGATAGAGTTGAAGACACAAAGAGAGATCGGGATAATGAAGGACAATGGCAAAATACTTGCCAGGACCTTACAGTTGATAAAAGAGAACATCCATCCCGGCATCCAGACAAAAGAGCTGGACCGGCTGGCAGAGGATTTTATCAAAAAACAGGGAGCCTATCCCGCATTCAAAGGATATCGAGGCTTTCCTTCTTCCATCTGTGTTTCCATCAACGAGGAGGTGGTGCACGGGATACCCGGGGAAAGAGAGATACAAAAAGGACAGATCGTCTCGGTGGATATCGGAGTTTTCAAGGATGGTTATTACTCCGATGCCGCCAGAACCTTTCCCGTGGGAGAAATCCCCGAGGAATCTCGAAGGCTGATCGAAATCACCCGGCAGGCCCTGGAGAAGGCTCTTGGTTCGGTAAAGGAGGGAGGGTATCTCTCGGATATTTCTTATGCCATCCAATCCTTCGTCGAGGAGAACGGTTTTTCTGTGGTGAGAGACCTGGTGGGGCACGGGATAGGAAAAAGAATTCACGAGGAGCCGCAGATCCCCAATTTCGGCGCTCCGGGGCAGGGGGTGATGTTGAAAAAGGGGATGGTATTGGCTATAGAACCCATGGTGAATGCGGGATCTTTTGAGATAGATACCAGAGACGACCACTGGACCGTGGTTACTCGTGATGGTTCTCTTTCCGCTCATTTTGAACATACCGTGGCGGTTACGGAAAATGAAGCCGAGATTTTAACCGCAGATCCGTGAATTTTTTAAAAGGCGGTTGACTTAAATGCCAAAAGAGGAAACCATTCAGGTCGAAGGAAAGGTAATTGAACCATTGCCCAATGCCCTGTTCAGGGTGGAGTTGGAGAATGGACACCGAGTGTTGGCGCATGTCTCCGGGAAGATGAGAATGCACTTTATCAGAATTCTCCCCGGGGATAAGGTGACGGTGGAGCTTTCTCCTTACGATTTGAGCAGAGGACGAATAGTCTATCGGTACAAATGATTGTAGAATATCTGAGGAAACCAGGAGATAGAGAAAACAAAGATCACCCGGCTGAGAGCCGGATGAGTTGACAGATTGTTGAAAGGAAGAGAAAATGAAGGTTCGATCGTCCATAAAGGTACGCTGTGAGAAGTGCAAGATCGTAAAGAGAAAGGGGATATTGCGGGTGATCTGCAAGAATCCTCGTCACAAGCAGAGACAGGGGTAGAAAAGCGGAGGTAGAAGTTGGCAAGAATTGCAGGAATCGATTTACCCAAAGACAAACGAGTGGAGATAGCTTTAACTTACATTTACGGGATAGGTTCATCCTCCTCCAGAAAGATTCTGGGAACCACCGGCGTAAACCCCGACACCCGGGTGAATAAGTTGACCGAGGAAGACGTAACTAAATTACGCTCGGCAATTGAGTCGGAATACAAGGTGGAAGGAGCCCTGCGGGGTGAGGTTTCCATGAATATCAAGAGATTGATCGACATCGGTTCTTATCGCGGATTAAGGCACAGGAGAGGATTGCCGGTGCGAGGGCAGAGAACCAAAACCAATTCCCGTACCAGAAAAGGTCCCAAGAAGACCATCGGGGGGAAAAGAGGCAAGTAAGGCAGGTTTTTTTAGCATATTGGATTATTTACCTTGAGGTTCGGGATTTAAACCGGATTATCACAGTTGGATAAACTCATTGTCTTTGAAGGAGAAACAAATTGGCTGAGGTTTCCAAGAAAAAAATCAAGAAAAAACACGGTGCGGTGGACTCTAATGCTGTAGCTCATATCAGGGCGACCTTCAATAACACCATTGTGAGCATAACCGATACCAAGGGTAACTTAATCTGCTGGTCCACTGGCGGCAAGCTGGGCTTCAAGGGATCAAGAAAAAGCACTCCCTTTGCCGCACAGCTGGCTGCCCAGGCAGCTGCCAAAGAGGCTTTGGACCGCGGAGTGAGAAAGGCAGAGGTGTGGGTAAAAGGACCCGGATCTGGAAGAGAGGCGGCCATAAGATCTTTGCAGGCGGCCGGAATCGAGATCACCGCCATAAGGGACGTCACCCCTATCCCTCATAATGGTTGCCGTGCTCCTAAAAGAAGAAGAGTATAGCCGGACCGGCAACTGAGATTAGGGGAAAGACAATCAGGTAGAATATAGATCGAAGGATGACCCTAATTGAATGATCTAGGATGGAGAGGATAGATGGCAAGATATAAGGAAGCGAATTGCAAGCTTTGTAGACGGGAGGGAGAAAAACTCTTCTTGAAGGGAAGCCGCTGCCATGGTGAAAAGTGCGCTTTCGAGCGGAGAGCCTATTCTCCAGGCGAACATGGGCGAACCATGAGAAGGAAGGGATCGGAGTATGCCCTTAGGCTTAGGGAAAAACAGAAGGTACGACGCATCTACGGAATCCTGGAGACACAGTTCAGGAATTACTTTCACCGGGCTGCCAGCCAAAAGGGTGTGACCGGCGAAAACCTTTTAAGGATTTTGGAATGCCGGCTGGACAATCTGGCATATCGCCTGGGTTTTGCTCCTTCCAGAAAGTCAGCCCGCCAGCTGGTTTTGCACCGCCATTTTGTGGTCAATGATAGAGTGGTGAGCATACCTTCCTACCAGGTGAAACCCGGCGACATCATGGCCGTGCGCGATAAAAGCAGAAACTTGGACATAATTCATCAGGCCTTAAGAGAAGGGCGGGCCGGAGACCTTCCCTATCTGCGATTAGATAAAGCCCATCTGCGAGGCGAACTTCTGGAATATCCCAAAAGAACGGATATTCCTCTCTTGGTGCAGGAGCAATTGGTGGTTGAGCTTTACTCCAAATGATTTCTTGCAGGTCTATTCAAGGAATCGGTCGGAGTGGATGAGAAAAAGAGATTGGTCAAGCAGCGGTATATTCTTTTAAGAGATTTTTCTCCTTGA
>CAYOSZ010000150.1:0-3692 GCA_964406715.1 uncultured Ignavibacteria bacterium
CCAGCTATGCAGGCCAAAGCCATCATGGAAGCCTGCACGTCGGTTGGAAATCCGTGATGGGGATATGTGGTAATGTTGTTTTGCTTAAGCTTTTTGGGAGCTCTCACCGTGATTTCCTTTTTGTTTTCCTTAATCTTCGCTCCCATATCCCTCAACTTTAAAATTACCATACTCAGGTGCTCTGCTATCGCCCCCTTGAGATTTACCTCTCCACCGGTGATACAGGCTGCTATCATCAAGGTGGCAGCATCCAGCCGGTCCGGGATGGACGTATATTCCACTGCTTTTAGCCTTTGAACTCCTTCCACATAGATGGTGGAACCTCCCGCACCTTTGATCTTTGCTCCCATCCGAGAAAGAAACCGGGCAAAATCCACCACCTCCGGATCGCAAGCCGCATTTACAATGGTGGTTCTACCGGGCGTCAAACAAGCAAGCATCAAGATGTTTTCGGTGCCGGTATGGGAGGGACGGTCGAAACAGATCACATCACCGGAGATTTTCTTCCCGGAGGCCATCACGTAGCCGTGCTCCTCTTTGATTTTTACTCCCAGCCTGGCAAGGCCAGAGAGGTGTAAATTCACCGGCCGGGGACCCAAGACGCACCCACCGGGAAGTGAAACCTTAGCCTTTCCAAATCGAGCCAGAAGAGGTCCCAGCACCAGAAACGAAGCCCTCATCTTCCTGACCAGGTGATAGGGTGCCTCGTAATTGTTCAAATGTTCGGCATTTATCACCACCCTGTTTTTGGAAGGCGATCCCCTCAACTTATCGTCTGTATATCTACGGACTTTAGCTCCCAGTCCCTCCATCACCTTGAGCATGATGTCGATATCCGCCAGATCCGGCACGTTATCGATAACGGATTCCCCCTTTTCCACCAGAAGGGAAGCGGCAAGAATGGGAAGGACCGCGTTTTTGGAAGCTTGAACCCTTACCGTCCCAGACAGTTTCTTTCCGCCCTGTATCACGAACTTATCCATAAGTCCTCACCCGAAAACGTATTCACATAATTAAGACGTTAACCATCATATTTCATTGGCGCAAAAATCCCTGGTGGTGAAATTATGCAGCGTGTTTCCCAAAGTCAAGCAGTTTCAGGAGTATATCCATGGCTGCTGAACCCGAAGGATAAGTTTGTCCATTGGGGATTCAGCAGAGTGAAATGGAGAGTTGAAATTCATAGAATGAAGATGAGTTACTTAACACTTAACACCAGAACCTAACTTAAGTTAGGTTCTGGTGTTAAACTTATATACAATCTTTTCACAGTCCGGGTATAAAGATTCGCTCTTTTTTGGAACTCAGGAGCAGGATATTACTGAACTCGATTTCATAAATTTTCTCAGAAAACTTCCGATAACCATAATAACCATTGATATGGAATCAAATAGCAGGTAAGCTTACAGGAAGCCGTTATACCATGAAGAGGAAGATCAAGTCTAAGCTCAAGCAGTATGCCTTAACTTTAGTTGTTGCTCTGGTGGTGGGCGTGTTATTGCGCACCTACATAGTGCAGGCATACCGCATTCCATCGCGCTCCATGGAAGATACCCTTCTGAAAGGGGATTTTTTGCTGGTCAGCAAACTGTCTTATTGGTTCTCTGAGCCTCAAGTGGGGGAGGTGGTTGTGTTTGAATATCCGCTGAATCCCAGCAAGGATTTCATTAAGAGGATAATCGCCACCCAGGGTCAGACCGTGGAGATATTGAATAAGAAGCTGTATATAGATGGTGAGCTGGCGGAGGATTGGTTTCCTCACAAGCATACAGATTACCAGATATATCCTCCGGAATATTCCAATCGAGACAACTTCGGTCCCTTCGAGGTTCCCCCGGGTCAATACTTTGTAATGGGGGATAACCGGGACAACAGCCAGGATTCAAGAGAATGGGGTTTTTTGGAAAGAGAATATATCAAAGGAAAGGCATCACTTCTCTATTTTTCCTGGGCTCCGGATTCCAATGCACCCAAATGGTCAAATCCCTATATAGCCTCCTTTTTTGAGATACTCCTGTACAATCTCACACATTTCCCCTGGCGGGTCCGTTGGGAAAGAATCTGCACCGTCATTCGATGAATTCCCGTTTTGAGAAGTCAAGGTACTCCAGGGTGTTGGCACAATTCTTGGCAAGGTTGGACCCTTTTTTAAGACCGGTTACCCCGAAGGAAGAGTTAATGGTTTGTATTTAGGCTCAAGAGATCTCGGTTGAGCTATATACTTTCCTCTCAGGTACTCCCAAATTCCTTTCTTGACAAAACAAGATTTTGTGCTATGTTACAAAAAATGATGTGTAATTGGGCTGTTTATTATCTGTTGGAACCTCCGGAGGAACTGCCGTAGAAAGATTTGAGTTTTTCCGGGTGGGCGGCTTCTGACAAGGGTCCGGAGAAGGGATCGCTTTCGGTTTCGAAATCCTCACCTGAATTGCCGAGTCTTGAATTCTAAGGTGACACCAACTCGAAGCGCAGAATGGAGTTTTGAGTTCCATCGCCGATATTAGAAAAGTAGAAGGATTCCCCGGAAAGGAACTCATCTAAAGGGAGTTGAAGCATGAAGACAAGGTTTCTTTGCCACACAATGATCCTTACTTCCATACTTATTCTTCTCACGGCCGGCAGCTCTTTAGCTGCGACTGATTTCGAGTGTTTGAATATCGCTAAGGAGGCTCAGATTCCCCATCCATCCTTTCTCGGAGCCGAATCCAAACGAGCCTGCCTCTTGCAGTATGATAACGGAACGGTTCTTACCTATTTCCCCAACTGGAATCCCGGTGACAGGGTCGCTACATATTTTGATCCGAACCAATGCGGCGTTCCGTATCCCTTCCCCTTTCAAATAACCGATGTGGAATTTTTACTTATCAACCATGCGGGAGAGGAATCGACTCAGGTGAGGTTCAGCCTATGGAACATCGGATCCGAGTTGTGCAGTGGTCCAGAGACGGAAATATGGTCATCCTCAATTTACACCATAACCAGTTTTTTCCCGGACTGGACCCTGATCAGTCTCCCGGTTAACGTTTGCGTGGATGAACCATTCTTTTTTGTCATAGAATACTACAGCGGTGAACAGGGCAGCATACCGGCTTTGGCTTCAGATACCCAACAGGAAATGGTGGATACCTGCTACCAGTGGCTGTGGCACACTCCGGCCTCTCCCCCCTGGTGGGAATGGAATCGCTACTGGAACGATCCGGACCCCGGCTGGATGATGCTCCGGCTGGCTGGCGAGACCTATTCCCTGGTTTGCGACACCGGATGGGTCTGGTTGAGCGATAACGGATATGCGCCCAGCGGAACGCCGGACGTGGATGAAAATCAGAATGAATGGATCGATCGGTGCGGACCAGTAGCCGCCGGTAACTGTTTGGAATGGTTCGGAGTCAACTTCCCCTTGGGTTGGGCCATACCGGAGTTCATCGACACGTTAACCAGTTACTTTTATACCGACTCTTCCGGCACGGAAGTTCACAACATGAAGAGCGGAATCGACGATTTCTTCAACGACTTTGCCGTGACAGGTTTATACACCAACATCTGGCCGGTACCCGATTTCTATGAGATAACAGACTCACTTGAGGCCAACCAGAACATCGTGATGCTTTTGGGTTTCTGGTGGTGGGATGGAGAGAACTGGTGGAGAGAGGGAGGACATTTCGTAACCTTGTCCGGGGTGAAATCACAAACGC
>CAYOSZ010000150.1:3702-6101 GCA_964406715.1 uncultured Ignavibacteria bacterium
GAAGGGATGCGGCTGAGACCAACTGGCCAGGCAGAGTTAGACCTCCCGATCATCCACCTCCTCCTCACGATGACACCCTTCACAACGACCTGCGGTATGTGTCTCACGACATTTACCAGGCGAGCTTAGAATCTCCCTCGCCGGGAAATCCATCCTGGCAGCTGAGCAATTATCTGGAGATTGATCCTGATTTTCCTCGTCAGTATACGGCCAAAAATTTCCCCTCCGAGTTTTTAACTTTTTACCAATCGGCACCAGCAGGCACCACCTTTGTGACTGAAGTAGAATATGCGGTGATGATCTTTGCCCTGCAGGAACACATGTTCTGGGAGGCATCCTTTCCCGATTATGTCCCCAGCGGAATGCCGGACTTCGATGAACACCAGGATGATTGGACTAATACCGGGACAGGCCAGTTCACCTTTTGTGCCCCGACGGCAGTTGCCAATGCTTTCTGGTGGATGGACTCTAAGTTCAATTTCCCGTTGGGAACCATGGGAGACGGAGTAGATCAATTCCCTCTGGTGAGGGACTATCTGGACAATTTAACCCCGTATAGCAACTGGGATGATCACGATCTGTGGAATGCGGATCACACTGCCACACCCTGGACCGGGGTGGGACCACCCCCGCCGACTCCACAGCCTTTCATAGCCGGACCCCAGACACCCGGTGGCATGGAAAGTTGGGGAGAGTTGGTGGAGAGACTCGCCTGGCAGATGGATACCGACGGGCAGAGGACCGGAGGTTCCCATGAGGGTACCAAAGTTCAAGACTTAAGCAGTGCCATCCAAGAATGGCTTTCGAGTGAAACCTTCTCCGATGGAAGCAGCTTAAGCGATAGCTTATGTGTTAACAGCTGGTCACAGCCGGGTTTTGCCTTCGTGGATTCACTGGTGAAAAATCACGAGAACGTGGTTTTGCTTTTGGGCTTCTGGTTCATGATGAGCAATAAGTGGTGGCGAGTGGGGGGACATTACGTCGCGGTTGCCGGAGTAAATCCGATAGAGTCCATGATCGCTATTTCCGATCCGTTCTTTGACAATGCCGAAAACGGCGGTTCAGGTAGGGTGCTTTCCGGGTCCTATATCGATCATACTCCCATACCGCACGAAGACCCCACCCTGCACAATGATCCCGGAAACGTCTCTCACGACATCTACCAGGCCGATTTGAGCTTCTCCAATCCCGCCGGAGTGTGGCAGGTTTTGGATTATGCGGTCAACTCCGATCTCGAGTATTACATGGATATTTTCCATCAGCAGAACGTACCTGAAGAATACTTAACGTCAACCCAGATTTACGTTCCGGGGCAAACAATCAATACCGTGGTGGAGTTTGCCATTCTGATCGATGTTATGGATTATCGGGGAGATGTCAACGGAAACGGTATAGTGGAAATCGGAGACATAATCTATTTGGTAAACTATCTGTACAGGCAGGGGGATCCTCCTTTGCGACCTTCTGATGGAGATCTCAACTGCGACAGGGTGATAAACGTGGGAGACGTAGTGTTTCTGGTGAGCTTTCTCTACAGAGGTGGTCCCCTATCTCGTTGCTGCGGACCATAAAGTGAGCGAAATCATCAAGGGGCTTTTTTCGTGTTCTTCGTACATTCAGTACTTCTGTTCCAACTGGTTCCATCATTTTTCATAAAGAACAAACTCCAGCAGAAAAATCGTTGCGTTCTTCTATGGGACATAGTATAATTATGTCGATGGGGTAATTGAGTCGAAAGGGCAAGCTGATGAGAGTAGTCCTTTTGACAGATGACCGGCATGTCCGGAGAGATGTCCAGGTTGGTCTAAGGATCACGCCTGGTCCCCCGCCATAGGCGGGCGGTTCCCCGTCCGGGGAAAGAGCGGGTAGCCGCAAGATATGTATTGAGTTAGTATTCTACGGAGAGATGTCCGAGTTGGCCTAAGGAGCACGCCTGGCCCCGCCTGTGGCGCGGTTCCGCCAAAGGCGGAAAGAGCGTGTAGGGCAAAAGAATGTACTTTGTATATGTCCTAGAGAATGAGTCCGGTAGTCACTATGTTGGATATACGTCTGATTTATCCAAAAGAATAAAAGGGCACAATTCTGGCAAGAACAGATGGACAAGAAAGAAGGGACTTTGGCGATTGGTGTACAAGGAGGAATGTCGGACTAAGAAAGAGGCTTTCTTAAGAGAGAGACAGATCAAGAGATATAAGGGTGGTAGAGCGTTTAAACAACTATTAGCTAAAAGTCTTAATACTGAATAGTTAGAAAACGGAGAGATGTCCGAGTTGGTCTAAGGAGCACGCCTGGAGAGCGTGTAGCCCCCAAAAGGGGCTCCTGGGTTCGAATCCCAGTCTCTCCGCTTTTTAATTGTCCACAATTTTCGTTCCCCCCTAATTTTTTGCTTGACAAAAGAT
>CAYOSZ010000151.1:0-6072 GCA_964406715.1 uncultured Ignavibacteria bacterium
GGAAACTCGGGCACATGTACCTCTTCAAGAGGGAGTATGCAAAAGCTGAAAGCTGTTACAAGGAACTTGCTTCCAGCAGCGAGAAAGTTGATCGCTCAAAAGGAAGAACCTATCTGGCACTTATTCCTTTTCACCAGGGGAGACTGGATGAGGCGTTGAGGGTTCTGGACGCTGGCATCACCGCGGATAGGATGGAGGAGACGAAAGCATGGCAGTTGGAGAAACACTTCAGAAAGGCAACCATTTACAGAGAAAAGCAGAATCTGGATTTGGCCCTAAAGGAAACCCAAAAAGCGATGGAGATATCTCGAGAAGCATATCCTCAGGAGCCAGCCTTGCGCTGGGAGTATTATGTGCGGCTTCTGACGGAGAACAATGAAATCGCCAAGGCCGAGGAGGCAGCTAGTGTTTTTAGAAAGGATATTGAGGAAAAAGACCCAAGCCTGATGTATCTGCACTGGTATGCCCTTGGATTCATCGAGTGGGCAAAAGGCAACAGGGAAGCGGCGCTGACTCAATTCGAGAAAATGGCTCAGGCCACACCGGACTTCTTTGCTCACTTTACGTTAGCTGAAGCCTATCTTAAGTCAGACAGATTGGGCGAGGCGGTGACTGAGTTTGAGAAGGTGCTTTCACGATATGATGAGAACCGAGCACTTTGCGCGTTTCGGGCAGTGAAGGCTTATTACCTGCTCGGTTTAGCCTATGAGAAGTCAGGTTGGAACAAGAAGGCGATCGAACAGTATGAGGAGTTTCTTGACATCTGGAAGGATGCCGACCGGGGGATACCTGAGGTGGAGGATGCCAAGGAGAGATTGCAGAAGCTAAGAGTTCAAAGTTAAGAGCAAGAAAGGAATCAGATGGAGTGCACCAGCTTGCTGGTGCGGTTTTGCTTTGAGCTCCGGTAGAAAGTGAGCAGGAGGCAGATATGGTCGGCAAGACCATCTCGCATTACAGGATTCTGGATAAGTTGGGTGAGGGTGGAATGGGGGTGGTCTACAGAGCTAAGGACATCAAGTTGGATCGTGTAGTGGCTATTAAATTTCTGCCTCAACATCTAACTACTGATGGTGTTGAAAAGGAGAGATTCGTGCATGAGGCCAAAGCCGCTTCAGCCTTGAATCACACCAACGTCACCACCATCTATGAGATTGACGAGTTCGAGGGACAGACCTTCATCGTCATGGAATATTGCGAGGGCGAGACTCTAAGACAAATAATTCAGAAGGAAATCCTCTCGATAAGGAAGATACTGGACATTGCAGTTCAGATATGCGAAGGTCTGGCCATAGCTCATGAGAAGGGCATTGTTCACCGGGACATCAAATCGGACAACATCATGCTCACCCCCCGGGGGCAGGTGAAGATAATGGACTTTGGCTTGGCCAAGCTGAAAGGGGCCACCAAGCTAACCCAGAGTCGCACCACCTTGGGGACGGCCTCTTATATGTCACCCGAGCAAGCCCAGCGCGAGGAGGTAGACCACAGAAGCGACATCTTCTCTTTTGGAGTCGTTCTATATGAGCTTCTGACCGGTCGGTTGCCTTTCCAGGGAGAGCATGAGGCGGCTGTGCTTCATGCCATAATCAATGAAGAGCCCCAGCCGATAGCTCGATTCAACAACAAGGTGTCGGCAAAACTACAGGATGTCGTTGACAAGACTCTGGCCAAGGAGAAGGAGGAGAGATATCAACATATAGACGATGTTCTGGCGGATTTGAGACGAGAGAAGAAAAGTCTGGAGTATGTCAAGACGACTCAGATTCCTCCAGAAGCGATTCCGACCAAGCCAAAAAAGAGACTTCTGCCATTCATCGTTCCCGCCTCCATTGTCTTTGTGTTGGTTCTGCTTTTCCTGATTCTCAAGCCTTTTCAACTTCAGATAGTCCCGGAGAAGAAAGCGGTGGCGGAAGGGAACACTCTGGCCATTATGTATTTTGAGAATCTTAAGGACAAAGAAGATAAGGAGAGAATCGGTGAGATGGTTTCCGAGCTTCTGATTACCGGTCTGTCGGAATCTCAATATATGAAAGTCGTCTCCAGTCAGAGATTATATGATCTTTTGAAGATGATGGGAAGGGAGGGAGCAAGAGTCATAGATAAGACTGTCGCCTCTGAAGTGGCTCAGAAGGCAGAAGCAAAGTATATGATCTTGGGCAAGATACTTGCAACCACACCTGATTTGGTCATCACCTCTCAGATAGTTGACGTGCAGACGGGAAACGTAGTTGGCTCCCAGAGGATAGCCGGTCCTAACGGGACGAACATATTTGCGTTGGTTGACAGCCTGTCCTCGGAGATGAGAAGCGATTTAGAAATACCTACCTTGGCTAAGAAGGGAGAAGAACGACCGGTCGCAGATATAACTACCCACTCGCCTGAAGCACTGAGGTTTTATCTGGAGGGTAGCGAGCTTGGTAATAAACTGTATACCAAAGAAGCAACCGAGAAATTCGAACAGGCTGTCAAGATAGACACAACCTTTGCCAGCGCACACCTGCAACTGGCATTGGGCTACTTCCAACTCGGGAATGCGGTCGAGGCAAGGAACTCCGTAGAGAAAGCAGCCAGGTTCTCGGATAGAGTGTCGAGAAAAGAGAAGTTCCTGATCGATGCTTATCATAAGATGTTCCTAATGCAATCTCAGGAGGCGAAACGAATCTTGGAGGAGATGGTCAAGCTCTATCCTGACGAGAAGGTCGCTCACCGGGAACTGGCTTTGGTGAATCGTCTGATGAAAAATGATGAGGAGGCTATTGTCCATTTGAAGAAAGTCATTGAGCTTGACTCGCTGGATCAGGATGCGTACAACACTCTGGCCTAT
This sequence comes from uncultured Ignavibacteria bacterium, assembly GCA_964406715.1. Classification (GTDB taxonomy): domain Bacteria; phylum Zixibacteria; class MSB-5A5; order MSB-5A5; family SM1-73; genus SM23-73-3. The sequence continues at coordinate 2,825 of CAYOSZ010000151.1, forward strand.
GCTTATGATAATGTTGGCCGCTACGATGAGGCCATTCAGTCTATAAACAAATACATACAGTTGGCCCCGGGAGAAGCCAACCCTTATGACAGCAGGGGAGACATTCACGCTTACCATGCTGAGGTTGATAAAGCTACTGAATCCTATGAGAAAGCTCTGGAGATCAAGCCTGATTTCGAGGCCAGCATCGAGAAACTAGGATTTATGTATTTACACAAAAGAGAATTCGACAAAGCCGAGGAATATTTCCTCCAGTACGGGGAGCTTGGCGGGAAAATGGCCAAATCGATTTCTCGGGCCGATCTCGCCTTGATACCTCTGTCTCAGGGCAAATACGATCTGGCGCTAAAGATACTGAATCAGGGTATCGCTGCAGACGAGCTGGACAGGCTTTACGATCAGCAGGCCGACAAGTATGAGCGCGTTGCCAGGATTCATGCAGAGAAGAAAGAGTTCGATAGCGCCTTGCAGTCGGGCCGCAAAATCATCGAGTATATAGCTGAATTCTATCCCGAGTACCTCCCCGCTTTCAAGTGCGTGTACGCATCCCTTCTGGTGAAAGCGGGCCAACTGGACAGCGCACAGACCATATCAAACGAAGCTGGTGAGGAGTTAAAGGATAGAGCAGAAATCGACAAATCTGAATGGTATTTCCTGGAGTTTGAGATCAAATATGCCAGAGGGGACTTCAGTCAAGCTCTAAAGGAAATAATCGAGCTTGCGAAAACGCAGCCAAACGATTTCAGGATGAGATACTGGTTGGCAGTAACTTATCTGGAGAGCGACATGGTTGGCGAGGCGGTGCAGGAGTTCGAGAGACTGTCAAACTGGAACATACTCTCCAGGACCAAGAATCCTCTTCTGTCATCTAAGATTCCATACTTTTTGGGGGTCTGTTATGAAGAATCCGGCTGGGATGGAAGAGCAGTCGAGAAATATGAGGAATTTCTGGAGAAATGGAAGGATGCCGACCCGGGGATAGAAGAAATCGAAGATGCCAAACAAAGACTGGCCAGATTAAAGGGAGAAACGGAAACTTCTTGACAAATCCGTCTGTACTAATATATAGACGGAGATGACATATGAGTTCTGAGCTCGAACATAACGGATTGGATCAGACCCGGTCGTTTAAGGTGATCACCCACGGGATGATGGTTTCTCACTACCGCATCGAGAAGAAGATCGGTGCTGGCGGCATGGGAGAGGTGTTTCTGGCCCAGGATACCAGGCTCAACCGGAAGGTGGCTTTGAAGTTCCTCCCCCGGGAGTTCACCTCGGATGCCGAAGTCAAAACCAGATTCATACGCGAGGCTCAGGCAGCGGCAGCGTTGAATCACCCCAACATAATAACGGTGTATGAAGTCGGAGATTTCCAGGATCGGCTCTTCATCGGCATGGAGTATGTGGAGGGAGAGACGTTGAAGGATTTAACTGAAAGGAAGGAACTCCGCATCGGTGAAGTCCTCGACATAGCCATGCAAATTTGTGAGGGGCTGGCCAAAGCGCATCAGGCGGACATCGTTCACCGGGACTTAAAGCCGCAGAACATCTTGATGGACAAAGACGGTCGGGCGAGAATAGTGGATTTCGGCTTGGCCAAGCTGAAGGGAGATGCTAAAATCACCCGGGTGGGCTCGACTTTGGGCACGGTTTCCTATATGTCCCCGGAACAGGCACAGGGTGAGGAGGTAGATCGCCGTTCCGACGTATTTTCCCTGGGAGTAATCCTGTATGAGTTGATCGGCGGCCGACTGCCTTTCCGGGGGGAGCATCAGGCAGCCATTCTCAAGTCCATAGTTACCGAAGAGCCGCAGCTTCTGTCGCGCTATAACAACAAGGTATCGCAGGAGTTGGAGAGGATGATCTTCAAAGCCCTGTCCAAGGATAAGAGGGAGAGATATCAGCACGTGGACGATCTATTGGCTGATTTAAGAAGGGAGCGGAAAATATCGGAACAATTGAGAACCTCGGAAATCTACCCGCAGGCTGCAGCTCCCAAACATAAGAAGTTGCTGCCCTTCTTGATCCCCGCCTCAGTTATTTTCATTGCGGTTTTGTTCTTGTTGATTCTCAAACCGTTCCAGCTTGAGATAGCTCCTGAGAAGTCTGCAATAGCCGAGGAGAGATCTTTAGCCATAATGTATTTCGAGAATCTAACAGATCCGGAGGATAAGGACAGACTGGGTCAGATGATCACCAGCTTGTTGATAACCGACCTGTCCGAATCCCAGTACGTGATGCGGGTGGTAAGCCGCCAGAGACTATACGACATTTTGAAGCTTCTGGGCAAGGAGGATTTGAAAAAGATAGACAGAACCGTCGCCTCCGAGGTTGCCAGAAAAGCCGAGGTAGGATGGATTCTGACCGGAGACATACTCCAGACCGTGCCGAACATAGTCTTAACCTCGGATATCTCCGATGCGGGTACGGGAGAAATACTGGCCACCCAGCGGGTCACCGGAGAAGCGGGAGAAGACATCTTCTCGGTGGTGGATAAATTGAGTGCCCAGATAAAGAAGGATCTGGCTCTTCCGGGGGGAACCAAAAAGGAGTTGGACAGACCGGTGGCCGACGTTACCACCCACTCGCCGGAAGCTTATCGCTATTACCTGGAAGGGGTGGATGCTTTCAACAAGGTGTACTTCCCGGACGCGATCAGAAACTTTGAAAAAGCATTGGAATATGACTCCACTTTCGCCATGGCATACTACTGGCTGGCTACTCTAAATGAGGGACCGGAGCGGAAAAGTTTAATCGAGAAAGCGGTTAGGTACTCGAATAAAGTCAGTAAAAGAGAGAAATTCTACATAAAAATCAGGGAGGCAGGTATAAGGGGGGATAGCGAGCACGTGCTGGAAGGTCTTCTTAAAATGGCTGAAAACTTTCCCGACGACAAGGAGGCCTTTCAATGGTTGGGCTCGTACTACTTCGAGATGCGGGATTTCGAAAAAGCCATTTTCTATTTCGAGAAGGCCGTTGAGTTGGATCCTCTCTTCAAACTGGTATATAACATGCTCGCCTATATCTATAACCAGGTGGGGGATTTCGAAAAATCCATCTGGGCCATCAACAAATACATATCCATAGCCCCGGAGGAGGCTAATCCATACGACACCCGGGGGGATCTGTATGCCTGGAACGGTAGGATCGAGCAGGCTATCGAATCCTACCGGAAGGCTTTGGATAAAAAACCGGATTTCCGCGCATCGCAGGCAAAATTGGGACACATGTATCTGTTCAAGGGAGAA
>CAYOSZ010000152.1:0-4813 GCA_964406715.1 uncultured Ignavibacteria bacterium
GCCCTTCGGTCCTGAGACCTCAGGGTCGAAGGAAAGGGATTCACCCTGAAGGGGAACAAAAGAAGGAGAGTTCAAAGAATCTGTTGCTTTCCTTTGCGACGTAAACATAAAGAATCGCATATCAGCATGAACGTTTCACACCAGCCTATTCTTTAAAAACTTCTTTGAAGAAGAATCAAAATCTATAACTCAAAATGCAAAATTCAATGAGAAAAACAAAATACCAATAAAATTTATTCCACAGACGATTTTGAATTTTGCATGGCAATTTTTCATTTTGCTTTTTGAGTTTTTAACTCCCCATCCAAACAAGTTTAACTTTTTCGTCCTTTATGCGCCAGATAGGTGATGATCTTGTAGATCAGCCTTGCCGCCAAAAAATCCGGTGCCACCAGACCGGGTATGGGGCAAAGTTCCACCACATCGAATCCGACTAAATTTTTCTTATAGATTAACTCTTTTAAAAAATCCAGAGTCTCATACCACAGAAGTCCGCCCGGCTCGGGAGTTCCCACCGCCGGCATGATGCTGGGGTCAAGAACGTCCATATCGAAAGTCAAATAAACGTCAGAGCCGAGCATGTCCAGCACCTTTTCCTTCCATCGGCATGAACCATCCGGTTCATACCATCGGTCGGATTTTTTCATGTCTTGAGCAAAGAAAATATCGGTCCGGTTTTGTCGGATAAATTCGTCTTCCTCCTTGCTCAGATTTCTTATCCCCACCCCCACAAAGCGACTTATCTCCCCCACCCGGCGCATCACGCAGGCATGGCTGTATCTGTTCTCCTGATAGAGGTCTCTTAAGTCGGCATGAGCATCCATCTGCAGAACGCATAAGTCGGGATATTTCTCCTTGAAAGCTTTGACCGCTCCTATGCTGATGGTATGTTCGCCCCCGATCATCACCACCTTCTTTTTCTCCTTTATCAGTTGACCGACGGTTTGATATATCGTCTGAAGCATCGTCTGGGGCTCGACCTCGTTCATCTCCATATGATTCAGGGTACAGATGCCGGCACTTATGGCTTCGAATTTGAGCTCTTCATCGAAGGTCTCCACCTCCCGGGAGGCGGCGATGATCGCCCGGGGAGCGTGTTTGGTACCCTTCTGGTAGGTGGTGGTCTGCTCGTAGGGAACCGGAAGGATCACAAACTCCGAATTTTCATATTCGGCAAACCCGGAGGGGATCCCGAGAAAATTATGAGGGGGAAAAACGATCTTATCCAAATCTCTGAAAAACTTATTTTTGAAAATCCTTTATTCGGGGACGAAAATTGCCGCGGCCACCACCGAGGTCCAGAGCCCGTTTTTATCCCCTTCGGCAGATTGGGTGACATTTGAGGTTCTTACTATCTCGCCGGAGATCTTCCATATCTCTTTTCTTTCGTCCCAGCTTTTTTCCACGTCGAAGTCGATACCCAAAGTGGTGGCAAGCATGGTGGCGGCTAAATCCTCGGCATAGTCCCCTGCCTTTTTCAAGGTCTGGCCAAAGGCTTTATGTTCCGCCAGATAACCATACTGCGTTCGGTCGTTGGGGATGGCTATTCCCACCGAGGCGGAGACCAATCGGTTGGGCTCGTTGGTGGAGTTGGAACTCATCACCGTGAACACCACCTGTCCGTCCCTTAAGTATTTGAGCCCTTTTTCTCGGGGGAGCATTTTGCATCCGGGAGGAAAGATGGAGGAAACCCGAACTAAATTGAAATTGGCGATCTTCGCATTTCTTAAAGCCAGCTCAAAGGCGGAGAGGTGTTCCTTATGTTTGCCTACACCTTTTGTTAAAAAAAGCTTTCGGGGAATAATAATCATTTCTTTCCTCCTTTGCCGAAGAGGATGATCAGCTTCCTTTCGAATCATGAAAAATAAGCAAATCGAAATTAAAAAGCAACAGTTAAAATGGGGAAATTCAACTCCGCTGATAGAGGTCTGGTGAGAACTCTACCAGAGTATCCTAAATGGAAAAAGCGCCTTAAAAAAGACGATTTGACACTTTCCCTGCTTGAGATTTTCAGGGGAGTTTCCCTGGCGGGCTGTTGATCAGGGTGATCGGTCAACAGCTTGATTATTTGCAGGTTTTTAGCGGTCTTATGAAATTTCTCTTCAGGTGGTAGATTCCAGCAGATAACCCGGCTTTATCTTTTCTTTACATCTCGCAGGGCGGTGAGCCGTTTCTATAAAGGTAGTTTATCAGGTATACGATATCCCCGAGATTTATAATCTGGTCCCGGTTGCAGTCTCCCGCTTCTCCGGGCAAAGGCTCATCCCCGCTCCGGTAGAGATATCCCACCAGGTACACCACGTCTCCCACGTCTATTACCTCATCTCGGTTGGCATCTCCGCACAGGTAGGTGCACAGGATAACCGTCTGGGTATCGGCATGAAAGGGATCCTCCACCATCACGGTGAAGCCGTCTATCATGGTAGTGTCCGGCACCTCTCCCCAGAGGGAGTCGTGCTGTACCATACACCAGGATGGAATGTCAAGATAGGTTATCTGGTGAACGGAATCGTCCGGGTCGTAAATCTCCGGATAATAACTTAAAGTCTCGTAGGTGGCACACACGAAAGAATCAGGAGAGACGATGAGGGGCGGAGCGTTTTCTCCGGTGATGTGAAAGACGTGTGCGCCCGGGGTCCCAATGGGGGGATGGGTTACCACCCTCCCGGAGTTGTCCGCCGCCTTGATATAGTATCCGATCTCGGTACCCGGGGGTTGAGCCGGAAGGTAAGCATAAAAGGAATCCGGCTGAGAGGTAGACTGCAGGTGTACCATCTCAAAAGCAGAGGAATCGATGCTGTAATAGACCAGAAGTGAATCGGGAATCAAACCCGCACCGCTGTGGTCTTTTACATTCGCAGACACCAGATAATCCTGATCGTAGATTTCCGTGTCAAACAGGGGAATATGATCCACAAAAAGCATAAAGCGGTCGGTCACACCCATTATGCGGCAGTGAATGGCATCGTTATCATACCAGGAACCATAAAATCCCAAAACCTCGTACCCGGGCATGGCCTCCCGATAAACCCGGAGTGTGGTGGTGTCCCAGGAACTGCCGAAGATGGGAACAAACACCTTGTCATTTAAGATGATGGAGTTGGTGTAGGCCGTGCCTGTAGGACAATAGACCCGCACAATGGTGTAAGGTCTTCCCCAGGCGCTGGTTTGCGTGGCCAGATAGTCGGCCCTGGCGTTGAGCAGAGCATAGCTGGGATTCGAGGGGGAGACGTCCTTTATCAAGATGGTGGTGGGATCCAGAAACTTGGCCCAGCAATCGATGTGATGAATCCCTCCCGATTCGATATAATCCAGAACGGTATAGTCGTTCCCCAGATAAACCTTCATTATCGAGTCCACCTGAGCCTGGGTTTTATCCGTGTTTTCGGCATAGACCAACCGGGTGGACATGGAGACCCCCAATCCATCAGACATGTGATTCCCGCCGGTATGCTCCAGATCCATCCCGTAGACCGGTACCCCCCACTCGGTGCCGATAATCCCGGGAATCAGATCATCCAGCGGCCGGGGACGGTTATAGATATGATCCACAATCCCATAATCCCCCGCTCCGTCGAAGATGAACCAGGGCCCGTAATCCCGGGTCCAGATGCTGTTGGTGGGAGCCATTATGAAAAAGACGTTATCCATGTTCACCCCCCCGCTGAGGTAGGAGGAGGTGGCCGAGGCCTGCTCCGAGGAATTGGCCACGATGGTGTAGATTTCTATGTCCTCGGACATCTCCGCGATCAGGGAGATGGGGATTCCCAGAGGCCATCTTATTATGGCTCCGGTCATGGGCTCCCATTCAGCCGGATTCCTCGCCGGACCCAAAGGGGGAGTGGTTGTCTGGTGATTGATCCCAATCTCGTCCAGACGAGTCTTCTCCTCCGGGGTGAGCTCTATGGGCAAAGATCTCATCTTCTGGTATGCCTCGATTTTCACCTCCAGATCCGCCACCTTATCTGTTTGCGGATTATTGTGCGCTTCTGCAAAAACCACAAGGACAAGAATCAAGCCCAGTAAAGTTAAAATCTTTGTAGCCATTCTTTTCATGCAACCTCCAGGAGGCGATAGACGATCACTTTATCAGCTTGGATAAAAGCAATGCTAACCTTATAGCAGATAACTACATCCTCGAAAGTTTTCTGACAGCAACCTCGTCTACTTCTAAATATAAGCTAAACCGACTTTTTTGCAAGGAGAAAAAGTCAGGAAGAAGAGCAGGGTAGACATTGGTGTGCATGAATGGTGGAGTTGATTATGACAAAAGGCGTATCCTTCTAGAGATGTTGGATTTAAAATAATAGAAAAGAGACAAACCAAAGCTGATTTTGCTTGACAGATTGGATAAATTGTTTATATTATAAAACATAAGGGGAAAATACAATCAGATGGTGGGAAATGCATTTTGAAGGTGAATTTCGCCGGATAGGGTACTCTTTTCTTTTGTTTTGGACTAACCCATTCAGTCTAGCATTTCGAAGATTAGCCGAGCGTTTTTGCCGGTCAACTTTGTATGTGTTAAGCTTTTTTTAACCTAATGCTCGAAGTCGGCAAATCCGTAATCCGTGGAAATAATTACGATTTAAAAGTTAGCAAATATACCGATAAACCATTTATGACGTTTTTCAACCAATCACCCTCAAAACAAAGGGAGAGAAGATGAACACGAGGATAACATGCAGACGTCCCATGTCTTTGCTTCCCATTGTGTTTATTTTGCTGTTTTCGGCGATTGCAGCGACGAGCGCAAGGGCGCAGGATGTGGTGATCAACGAGGTGATGTTCTTCCCGGATGCTGACGTTTCCA
>CAYOSZ010000152.1:4913-6066 GCA_964406715.1 uncultured Ignavibacteria bacterium
TACACTCCGGGCCAGGCTCACGATTACGCCGTATCGGCGGACATCTGGCCGGATGGAGACTTCTACACCCCGGTTGATCCGGACGACGAATCTCCCGAGATCGGCTGGGTAATCCGGGGGGAATCGATGGGACGGGATTCCTCCAGTAGCGACACAGACACCCCGTATAACTGGGCCACCTTCGGGGGCAGCGATGCCATCTATGCCACGCCGGGGGGAGTGAACTATCAGTTGTTGCAAAACATACCTCCCTCCAAGAGTGAAAAGATAGACAAGCGCTTCGCCATGTGGACGGTGATTTTCTATTTGAACGGTGAAAGCAATTTGGATTCCCTCTATTTCAGGCTCTTGGATGATCTGGAAAAACAGGGTTCGCTTCCCAATGTGAACGTGGTGGTTATGGCGGACTTCAAGACCAATTACGGCGGCAACACTCTAAGGGGGCTTCTGCAGGCGCACAATGACAACGGGACGGTACATCTTGATACCTTAGCCGAGCAGAATATGGGAGCCCCCCAGACTCTGGGAGGATTCATCTATTGGACTCAGCAGAACTATTCAGCCAGTAAATACGTGCTCTTCGTTAAAAACCACGGCATGGGATGGAAAGGAATATCCTGGGACAAGTCGAATGGTGACGATGGAATATACATGCAAGAACTTAAAGCTGCACTGGAGTATACCATTCCCCCTAAGATTGACGTGATGGTGTTCGATGCCTGTCTGATGTCCATGGTGGAGGTGGCTAATCAGGTGAAGCAGAGGGTGGAGATGATGGTGGCATCCCAGGAGACCAAGACCGTTTTCGATTTCCCTTACACTCAGATTTTCGCCACCATGGACGCAAATCCAACCTGGACGAGTGAGCAGCTGGCTGTGGACATCGTAGCCAAAGCCAAAGCAAACGTTACCAGGAATAACTACACCTTCGCCGCCATCGATTGCCGGAATCTAAATCCTCTGATCAACCAGATAGACGAGTTCGGCTTCGAGCTTGAGTGGGGCGTGGATGACTATGATTTCCACTATACCGATCATTACGACCCCAACGACAACGTGCAAATCCACATCCGGAATCAGCTGGTCCAGACCGAGCACTTCAGGGATGCGAACTTTATCGACTTGTATCACTTCGCCCAGTTGATTAAGGCGG
>CAYOSZ010000153.1:0-6055 GCA_964406715.1 uncultured Ignavibacteria bacterium
GCAGGGACAGCCATAAACCTTTCGATTCGAGTTTCGTTTATTACGACGAAACTTGATCAACCTGCAAATAAGCTGACCGTTTAAATTGATTTTTCTTTCAAGTCGATATTCGTCCGGAATAGAAAGCGCCCAAAGAAGCACCAAGCTTAAGGAATACGACTAAGTGGAATTCAAAGGGTCCTTGGTCCATAGCCCACGCCCATCTTCAGAAGATTTAGTCCACATTCGGGGGGAAGGATGAAATTCAAAGCTGCCAGATTTGGAGAGATCGAAATCAAGGAGAAGGAGATAATAATCCTCCCCAAAGGGGTTTTAGGTTTTTCGCAGCTGACCCGCTATGTGGTTGTGCAGAGGGAGGAATTTGCTCCTTTCAAATGGTTTCAGTCAGTGGAGGACCCCAATGTGGCGTTTGTGATCACGGATCCTAAACAGTTTTTCCCGAATTACAAGCTGGAGATTAACGAGAAGGAGCTGGAGGAGTTGAATTACACCAACTCCAGCGATCTGATCACCTATGTAATAATCACGGTTCCTCAAGATGCAAATTTGGCTTCTGCCGATCTTTTAGGCCCCCTGGTTATAAATCCCAAAAGGCGATTGGCCAAGCAGGCGGTTATGCCCAACAGCCCTTATACTACGAAGCATTACCTCTTAGACGAGTTTAAGAAGCGACAGCGGAGAGAACGCCTGAGCAGGAAAATCCAGCATAAGGCTTGAGTTTGCGCAATCAAGCGGGAAATTTCCAAATTCTTGACCCAATTCGATTCTCAGTGTGAACAAAGGAACCACTCGGGAAAAGCCCATACTCCCAGAATTATTTTCTTTTCCATGATCTTCGGCAACTTCCATATGACGTATACAGGAGAACTTTTGTGAGAATCAAAGACTACCTGGGATTAAACGAAGAAGAGGAAGCAGGCCTAAAAGCCATATCCACATTTCCTGAGAAAAAAGACATCCCCCAGAAGAGCCGCAGAGAGATATTCTCTCCTTTGGAGAGAGCAATGGTCGAAAGGATTTCCCTTCAGGCCAAAAGCGTTGCCAAAGACGACATTCCCTATCCGGCTGTAGCCAGGTTGTTTCTCTCTTATACATGCACTCATAGCTGTTCAGGATGCCTGTATGGATTCGATCGCAAAGGGGGAGGTGTCTTCTTAGATTTGAGCCGCTTAAGGAGATTGCTTGACAGCCTGCATTTCTTGAAGGTCGGATTCATTGAGCTCCGGGGAGGAGGAGAACCTACCACCCATCCGGAATTTCGAGAATTCGCACAAACGTGCATTGGGGAAAATTTCGATTTGAGCCTGCTGAGTAATGGCACCTGGCTGGATTCAAGAATAGCCGAACTTCTGGGGCGGGGTTTTTCTTATTTAACGGTTAATCTGGATGCCAGCGATGATAAGACATACAATCGGATTCATCATCCTCCGGAACCGAAGGAGTTTCAAAGGGTGCTGGGGAATATCGAAAGGGTGGTCACCGAAAGAGAAAAAGAAAAATCGAATCTTATCATCGGAGCCGAAGTCCGCCTGGGCCAAACCAACATGAACTTCATGGAGCAGATAACCTGTCTGGCCAGGGATATGGGAATGGATTATGTCCGGTTCCGGATTAACCGGAGAAGTTCCGATCGCCTGCTCCCGGATCAGGTGGAAAGGTTGAGCCAGCTCATCCCTGAGTTGAGAAATGCATTAGATCCGTTTCCGGTATATGGAGAAGTTGAAAGTGCCGACCTCAGCCTTGGATGCCGGATTTCTCCGGCGCAGTTGACCATAGATCCTGGGGGTGATGTTTACCCCTGCCCTCACTTCGCCCGGCTTTCCGAGATCAATTCTTTCGGCAATATCCTCACGCAGCCGGCAGACGAACTCTGGTTCGGGCCAGAGCATAGGAGGGCAGCCGAAGAGCTGAAAAAATACGATTGTTCTCTTATAGACTGCCGATGGCACATCTACAGGGACATCGTGGAGGTTCCGTACGCAAGTGAGTAACGCCCATCAATCGTTTTATCCCGGTTATCCGGCAACATCCCACCCGCAGAAAATTAATTCTTGTCTTACCTGTTGAGAATGGCTATTCTTATAATCAGTTCTGAAGTGGAGGAATAGTATGCGGAAAAAGACACTGCTCCTTTTCATAAGTGTGCTACTTTGGGCTGTTCTAAATTTGAGTTGTTTAGCAGATGAGGGAATGTGGCTTTTGGACCGGGTTGACCGGCTGCCCATCGATAGTCTCAAGGTTTCAGGACTCGAGCTGGATGCAGAGGAAATCTACAATCCAAAGGGTGGTGGGATAGCGGATGCGGTGGTGAAAGTGGGTGGTGGAACCGGCTCATTTGTGTCTGGGGAAGGACTAATCATAACCAATCACCATGTAGCCTTCACCGGCGTCCAGCGACAGAGCACCCCGGAGCACAACTATATCAAAGAAGGATTTTTTGCCGAAAACAGAGAGAAAGAACTTCCTGCCATAGGATATCACGTATACGTCGTCCAATCGTTCGAAGATATGACTCAGAAGATTCTGAGCGCCATGGACGAAAAGATGAGCGACCTGGAAAGATACAAGGCAATCGAAAAGATCTCCAAGAAGATCATCCGGGATGCGGAGAAAGAAAAAGACGTAAAGTGCAAGCTGGCGAGCATGTACGGGGGGAGCCAGTACTACCTGTTTACCTACTTCGTGATCAGAGACGTAAGGTTGGTATACGTACCACCCGGCTCCATCGGGGATTACGGCGGGGAAATAGATAACTGGATGTGGCCCCGACACGCGGGCGATTTCGCTTTCCTGCGGGCTTACGTGGCTGCGGATGGAAAATCGGCGGATTATTCGAAGGAAAACATACCGTACAACTCAAAGGTATATCTTCGGATCTCCTCCTCCGGAGTCAGGGAAGACGATTTCGTCATGTTGATCGGTTTTCCTGGAACGACCAGACGGTATGAAAGCTCTTTCTCCATCGACCAGATGGTAAATTGTGACTATCCCGAAGACATTCAAACTCGCCAGGAAGAGATTTCCATTTTAGAAAAGGTCTCAAAGGAAGATTCCTCCGTAGCCATCCGGCTGTCCTCCCACATTAAAGGTCTGAATAATTACCTGAAGAAGCACCAGGGAATGCTGGAGGGATTCAAGCGAGCTGAAATCCTGCAGAGAAAAATTGAAGAGGAGAGACTGCTAACCCAATTCTTGAATGAGAATCCAAGACTAAAAGAGAAATACGGACAAATTTTACCTCAACTGGACAGCGTGTTCAATGAGCGGAAGAGATACCGGGATAAGGAACTGGCTCTTAAGTGGATGACCGATCAATGTGACTTCTTGAACTTCGCCTCCACCATCTACAAATGGAGCCTGGAAAAGGAGAAAGACGACCCGGATAGAGAATTAGGTTATCAAGACCGGGACACCCTGGAAACAAGAGAAAAGCTTGAAGATGCTCAGGTGAATTTGGTACCCTCGGCAGATAGAGAAGTGTTTATCTACTTCCTGAAGAAGGCTTTGGAGCTTCCCTCCGGCCAGAAGATTGTGGCTGTGGAGAAGATCCTGCAAGGGAAAGAAAATCATGACCCAAACGTAATTGTGGAAAAATATGCCAATGACCTTTTCCAGAAGACCAGACTTGGTTCAGCAGGGGAAAGGTTGAAGATGTTGGGCATGAGTAAAGAGGAGTTGGAGAAACTGAACGATCCCTTCATTGATTTTGCCAAAGAGTTGGAAGCGGAAAGGGAAGAACTCAGAGAGAAGGATAAGGAATTCTCCGGTGCGCTTACCCGTTTGGTGCCCGAATTGATTCAAGCCCATGCCGAACAGGCAAAGAGGAGTCTCTATCCGGACGCAAACGGAACCATCCGTTTTAACTATGGACAGGTTAAAGGCTACGTGCCTCGCGATGCAGTCAGATACAACTACGTGACGACCCTGACCGGAGTGATGGAAAAGGATGCCGATGGTGATCCTTTCGATGTCCCTGAGGAGCTTGAGGAGATTTATTCAAAAGGGGATTTTGGATCCTATCTGGATGCATCCATCCGAGACATTCCGGTCAATTTCCTTTCCACCCACGATATCACCAATGGCAATTCGGGAAGCCCGGTCATGAACGGCAGGGGAGAATTGGTGGGTCTGGCTTTCGACGGAAACTACGAGAGCATCAGCGCGGACTATCTTTTCGAGCCGGAAATCACCAGAGCAATCAATGTTGACATACGCTATGTCCTCTTTCTAATGGATAAAGTCTATCATGTGCGAAGCTTACTAAAAGAGCTCTCCATTCAGTGACACGATAAACTAATAGGATTGGTATGAAGATAGGATTCATCATATATGACGGCATGACCGCACTGGACTTCATCGGTGCGTATGATCCGTTAACCCGTCTCAAAACTAAGGGGTTCATGCCAGATTTGCAATGGGAGATATGTGCGTTTACCTCGGAAGTGAGAGATTACTCCGGGCTTAAGTTTGTCCCTGGCAAAGTGAAAATGTCCCTGAATGAATATGACATGATAATCGTGCCGGGCGGATTTGGTACGAGGAGGTTATCAGAGGATACGGATTTCATCGGATGGCTGAAGGGTGCTAAGCCCTGCCCGTTAAAAGTATCCGTGTGCACCGGAGCCCTTTTGCTGGGTGCGGCAGATTTTCTGAAAGGGAAAAAGGCTACCACCCATCCGAGCGAACTTGACCATCTTCGTAGGTACTGCTCCTCGGTGGTACGTGAAAGAATCGTGGAGGATGGTGACGTTATTACGGCCGGAGGTGTTACCTCTTCCATCGACATGGGATTATATCTATGTGAAAAGTTAGCCGGCTCCGACGTGAAGGAGCAAATCCGTCTGCAGATGGATTACCGGCAGGCATAAGGTTTCTTTACATCCTCGCAATTCGGAGGAGAGTAATAAGCCAATTCAAACACAGAGACAGAGTCTCAACCATAATCCCTCCAGAAGACTCCTGACTGACTCCGATCGACAACTATTCTATCGGAATAGCCGGGTTTATCAACCATCAACCTTATTTAATCCTCTTTAGGACCCACCTTGCAAACCCGGACTATAAAGTTTAAAGCCTCCAAGTCGATATATATAATAGAGGAAGGACAGCAGGGGAGAGGTAAAATTCTCTCCTTGGATTTGCAGGGAAACCGATGGCCTTGTGGTGTAAGGTGTTGACAGGAGGTTAGTTAAACTGAAAAAGTGGTGTGCAACCAATTGCACAGGAGAAGAAATTGTCGCTATCCAGAGAAAACGAGGAATTTGGGAAAAGAGTTATGAATCCTTTTAACCGTTCGGCGGATAAGAAGACCGGGAAGAAGATACCCCGAAACCGACCGGAGTCAATAGATCAAGATCCAACGACAAAGACCCACACCTCAGACGGAAAAATGAAAAAAGCCAATCTTCCGGATAATTCATCTTCTATTAGAAGGGAGAAGGTAGAGGATGCCAGGAAGAGACAACAGAATGGCGATTATGACAACCAGGAGGTATACCAAAAGATCGCAGAGAGGCTGATGGATTTGTTTGGAATCTGACGGTCATCGGGATATCGATCAGCGTTATGCCGGGACCCAAACGTTGAGACTTCGTTTTTCTTATTGAATAGCCATAGAGTTATGCTTTCACAGCAATAATCTTCAGGTGTCACAGGGAATAAAGCTTCACAGCAGGTACGGTGCTTTGCGCTGCTGCGAATTGAGGTTCAATGCGAGGACCGCAGTCTCCGAATGGCTCCCGGCTTGTGCATATCAGACTTTTTTTGTTGTGTTTCAATAAAATCTTGACAAAAGATTCGTAAGGAAATATATTGAATTGGTTTAAGTCTAAAGATCAAAGGCTGAGATCCAGGGCATAAAATACCGAAAGAAAATCTTTAGCTTATTCTTGGGCGATTAACTCAGTTGGTTAGAGTATCCCGATAGACATCGGGAAGGTCAAAAGAAGTAAATTTGGAGTTTGAGATTCCTTGGGCGATTAGCTCAGTTGGTTAGAGTGCTTGCTTGACATGCAAGAGGTCACTGGTTCGATTCCAGTATCGCCCACCATTAAGA
>CAYOSZ010000154.1:0-6038 GCA_964406715.1 uncultured Ignavibacteria bacterium
AGGAGAACTGCGTGTGCTGGGAGGTGGTGAGATCCAAACAGCCACGGGTTATAGAGATCAGTTCCTGTCCCCGATTGAGCAATTCCACCAATCTGGAGGAGGGATCACGTTACCATCTATCCATACCATTGAAATCGAAAGACGAGGTTCTGGGGGTGATAAACTTAACATGTCCCCCAGAGGCGGTTTTTTCCGAAAGGGAAATGAAGTTTTTCTCCTCGGTGGGAAACGAAATCGGAATGGCAGTGGATAATGCTTTGCTTTTTGAGGACGTGGAGAAAGCCAAGGAGAAACTACAGAGACTTAATCGAAAATTGGAGGAGGCCAGCCAGATAAAGAGTGAATTTCTGGCCAACACCTCTCATGAGCTTCGTACCCCCCTGAATTCAATCATTGGATTTTTGGGATTGATTCTGGATGGATATTGCGTGGATAAGGAAGAGGAAAGAGAATTCTTGAAGAATACACAGCAGAGTGCCAAGCAGTTACTCTCCATTATAAACGATGTATTGGACTTGGCCAAGATTGAGGCTGGCAGAATGGAGTTGGAACTGGAAGAGGTTGAGTTGAAGAATGTCTTCGAGGAGGTACACTCACTGACCGGGGTGCAGGCTCAGCAGAGTAAACTGGAGTTGTCGTTTTCCCATGAGAATCATCCTCCCCCCAAGGTATATGCCGATTCCGGAAAGCTTAAACAGGTGTTGATAAATCTTGTGGGAAATGCCGTCAAATTCACCGATAAGGGTAAGATAGCGGTAAGGTCCAGGGTTCAAGAAGGGCGGGGGAATGTTTTGATTGAGGTTGAGGATACCGGCATAGGGATTCCGCCTGAAGCGCAGAATGAACTTTTCGAGAAATTCAGACAGGTGGACGGATCTTCTACCCGAAAATACGGAGGAACCGGGCTGGGGCTGACCATTACCAAAAATCTGGTGGAGATGATGGGAGGAAAGATAAAACTTGTCAGCTCGGGAAGAGCGAAAGGAACAAAAGTTTCTTTCACCGTGCCTATATACCGGGAAGCTGAAAATGGTGAGTCTCTTCACCGGAGCGAAAAGTTTGGACAGATCAGAGGAGAAGAAAAAGGTTCACTGGCTTTGATCGTAGAAGATGATCCCTTGTTCGGGAGCTATCTGGACGAGGTATTGCAGGCCGAAGGATTTGCCACCATTACAGCCGGCAACGCAGATGATGCGGTGGCATTGGCAAAATCCCTTCATCCACAAATCGTTATTCTTGATTTCTCTCTTCCCCAGAAGTTGGGAGGACAGTTGAAGGACGGAAAACAAATCGTCCAGATTTTACTCAAAGACCCGACAACCCGGGACATTCCCATAATCATAATCACCGGACAGGATTTGGAGTTAGTCAAAAAGGAACTGTCCAAGGATGAACTTGAATTCATCCCTCCGGTTCTTTCAAAGCCGGTTGAATCTGAGACTCTATTGCAGAATATCAGAGCCCATTTTAACAAAGAGCAAAAGGAGATTGCCGACGTGCGAGGTTAATTGAGGGTTCTTGAATTAATTTGCGATTTGATTGACGGGGATGCTTTTAAGCGGAATATCTTTAATAAAAGAAGGGAAATTTGGTTTCTGTGGTTATTGTCTGACAGACTATGAGAATGTTGTCCTGGGGAGTTGTATTTTTCAAAAACACAAAGGGTTCAAATGAACAAATTTGAAAAGTTGTCCAGGCATCTGCCGATAAGAGTTATAGCGGAGACAAAAGATATTCAGAGTTCAATTCAAATGTCTCAATTGACAAACGGGCTGGGGTGGAAATGGTTTTCTTGGTTGGTTTGACAACTCAATCGGGAATGTCACATGAAGGGGAGAGAAGATGTATACAATACTCTTGGTAGATGATGAGAAGATGAACTTGAAGTTTTTGAGAACCGTTCTGCGAAAAGGAGATTATCGATTTCTTGAGGCAGAAAGCGGGGAGGAAGCGCTGGAACTACTGGAGAGGGAAAAAGCAGATTTGATCATTTTGGACCTGATGATGCCCGGAATGGATGGCTTCCAGGTTTTGGAGAAAACAAAAGATAATCCCACCACAGTCTGCATTCCGGTTATAATTGCATCTGCCCTGAAGGATTCGACAGCCATAGAGAGAGGATTGGAATTGGGAGCAAATGATTACTTCACCAAACCCTTAAGCGACGACGATCGCAGGTTTCAACTTCCCTTAAAGGTCAGGAATCTAATCAAGCTGAAGAAGATGCAGGATGAGCTGGTCAGTTTAAACCACGAACTGAGAAAGACACAGGAGAAGCTGATCGAGAAGGAAAAACAATCCGCAGTGGTGGAGATGGCAGGAGCCGCCAGCCACGAGTTAAACCAGCCATTGACCGCTATTCTGGGAAACCTGCAGTTGGTATTAGCAAAGCTTCCCGCAGGTGATCCTCTGGCACAGAGATTGAATAAAGTTTTAGATCAGGTAGACCGAATGGTGGAGTTGGTTAAGAAAATAGGTCGAATCACAAGATACAAAACCAAAGAATATGCCAAACACGTAAGGATAGTGGATATCGACAAAGCCTCCAGCGTTAATCAGAAAGAAGCTACGGTAAAGGAGAAAGTTGATTAAGGGTGGGTGACTGGTTAGAAAATTTCTCGGACTTCCAACACACCAACGGTGGATAGATAAGAAGCTTCAAGTAAATACACGCTAAACACTCCTCAGATGTATTTAGATATTAAAATCACAGCTTAAGTTTTCTGCTACTCGTTTCGTTTTTATTCTTGCTCCACAAGATCCAATCGGCCACTTTCTATCAGGTGGTTAGCACCTTTTAAGAGCAACACCTCACCGCGCGGTTACTTTGATTGTTATCTAAATACACCCCCTTTAGTTTCACCATCCAATTATGAAGACTGAACTTAACCGATGAGGAAGACAATTCGGAAAGTGGTTGACAAGAATGCATGAATGACTATAATGTTCAATATGAATAGTATAGGTGAGTTTTTTCTGTCAGGTTTTGTTCGCCTTTGTAGGGTAGGAACTGTCAGCAGTCGGTCAGGAGCCCTGCCTTCCTGACACGATACCATTCAAACTGTTCTGCAGGAGAAAGGAAACGACCATGCCGGATTTTGGGACTGCGTTTTCCGGACTTGCCAATGATCGCAAACTGACACATGAAGAGTTGGTTCGAGCCATACGTTTTATGATCGCTGCAGAGTATGAGGCCATTCAGCTCTATATGCAGCTTGCGGAATCCACCGATAATAAGCTCGCCATAGAGGTACTCAAAGACATAGCCGACGAGGAACGGGTACATGCAGGTGAGTTCCTCCGCTTGTTAAGAGAACTGGCACCCGACGAAGAGAAATTCTACGTAGAAGGCGCGGAAGAAGTGGAGGAGGAGATACAGAAAACCAAACAATAGGTCAGAAGTCCTTTGTTCCTGATAAGCCTCCGATAAGACCTCACCCCCACTGTCCCCCTCTCCGCAAGTGCGGAGAGGGGGACACCCTGAAGGAGAAGCAGGGGGAGAGGTGACAATGAGGTAACTATGGAATTCGCGAATGTGTATGATGATGCTCAGCGTGCAGAAGCCTATGCCAAGCTGGAGTTTCCCGGCACGTATTATTTAGCGTATCGAGATTTACCTGAAATCATCTTTAAGCATGTCAAAGGAAGAAAAGCAATCGATTTTGGTTGTGGTACGGGACGTTCCACCAGGTTTCTTCAAAAGCTTGGATTTGAAACCGTCGGAGTCGACATCGCAGAAGATATGATTAAGCAAGCCAAATTGATTGATCCGAAAGGGGACTATCGTCTCATCAAGGAGGGTGATTTCAGTCGACTGGACAGTGGCGCGTACGATCTCATATTATCCGCGTTCACCTTCGACAATATACCTACGAAAGAAAGGAAGGTTGAGCTGTTCGAGAAGTTGAGAGGGTTATTGAGTAATGAGGGCAAGATAGTCAATTTGGTTTCGTCCCCGGACATATACGTGAACGAATGGGCGTCATTCTCCACCAAAGATTTTCCGGAAAACAAACATGCGAAATGCGGAGATAAGGTAAAAATAATCGTAACGGCTATCGATGACAAAAGGCCGGTAGAAGATATTATCTGGTCTGATAAAGATTACAAAGAAACCTATAGGGAAGCCGGGATAGAATTAATTGAAACCTACAAACCCTTGGCAAAAGAGGATGAACCATTTCAATGGGTAAACGAAACAAAGATCGCACCCTGGGTCATTTATGTATTGAGAAAGTCATAGATGAGGAACCCGGTGCTCCTCATGTTATCCTAACAAGAAAGTGAGCATGCGATGAGAGATTTATTCTTTGTGTTAGCGATCCCAAGTTTTGTGTGGGGAATTATATCCTCCATCGTAATCTCTTTATTTCTATCCAAAAGAGGTGTTAAGATAAATCTGCTGTTCTTCAGGATCCTGGTGCTCAAGTATATACATCAGTACCACAACATTACCACAAAGGAGAATGGAAAGCCGGGGCCATGGTTTTATTCTTACATCATATCCATGAACCTGGCTCTGGTTTTTGTGATTCTAGGAATAGTGCTTTAGTTGAAGAGTTTAACAAAAAATCAAGATCAGCTTCTCGATTTCATAATAGCTGGGTTGTGTGGCTCAACCTGCCTGCTTTAAGCGAGCTTACTAGTAGGTTCGCTTATTACCAAGTTTCTTTATGGCATCTTTAGCCTTCTCTCTTATTCTTTTAAGTGTAGTTTTGATTTTTCATTTAATTGAGGAGGTAAAAACCGATTTTAGGAAACGCAATCCAATAGGTGAGGTGCCACAACCTTTTTTTATTAGCATAAACATTCTGATCTACCTATATTGCGTTGTGATGTTATTCTTCTCTTTTAAGTCCAATCCAATTGCTGTCTCAATGGCGTGGATATTCGCAACTATCATGCTTTTGAATGGTATCGGTCATACTGTAATGATGATCTTCAGAAAGAGGTATTTCCCCGGAGGAGTAACAGGATTGATACTCATTCCAACAGCTTTAAACGTGATCAGGGTGCTAATGACTTATTGATGATTCCTGAAAAGATGACCGCTGGAGTAGCAGGTGGGTAGCCCCATACTTTTGTCACTACACATTTGTCAGGTGCTCGGAGCAACTTTCGAGGCTATTATTCGGAGTTCGGAAGCTTGCTTCTGCGAATCCAGTAAAACCGCACCCCGCCATTGGCGGGTGCACTCCGGTCGATGTTTCTCAACAGTTGCCATAACGACAAATTCATGAACAACCTGAAAACATACGGGAAGGCGCCCTTCAACATAGCCGTCATTCACGGTGGTCCGGGTACGGCAGGAGAGATGGCTCCGGTGGCGCGAAAACTTGCATCAGACTGGGGCGTTTTGGAACCGTTTCAAACAGCAGCATCGCTTGAAGGACAGATTGAAGAGCTAAGAACTGTTCTGAATGAAAACGCAGACCTTCCTGTCTTCCTGATCGGCTTCTCCTGGGGAGCGTGGTTAAGTTATATAATAACCGCTCGGTATCCGTCTTTCGTAAAGAAACTAATACTCATCGGAAGTGGACCTTTTGAAGAGAATTATGCCACAAGGATTGAACAAATCAGGTTGAGCCGTTTGAGTGATATGGAGAGAAAAGAAATCGAGTCCCTATATGAAATTCTAAATGATCCAGCGACCGAGGACAAAAAGGCTGCTTTTATCCGGTTTGGGGCGTTGTTCTCAAAAGCCGATGCTTACGATCCGATAGAACAAGAATCAGAAGTAATAGATTATGAGCCTGATATCTTTCAGAGCGTGTGGAAGGAGGCTGTAGAATTGAGAAGGAGCGGCAAACTTCTGGAACTGGCAAAACACATCAATTGCCCGGTGGTTACGATCCACGGAGATTACGATTCCCATCCGGCTGAAGGGGTCCAGAAACCACTGTCTACCGTTCTAAAGAACTTCAGGTTAGTCCTGCTTGCCAACTGTGGTCACAAGCCCTGGATCGAGCGACAGGCTAAGGACGAATTCTTCAAAATCCTCAAAGAAGAATTGCTTTAAAGAAAATAACTGCTATAAT
>CAYOSZ010000155.1:0-6018 GCA_964406715.1 uncultured Ignavibacteria bacterium
CCCATCGAAATTTGCCCCCAATGCAGTCATGTGCCGTGGCTGCCTATTGGTCGCCGGGCCCCCCGCCGTTTGGGTCGGGTTGTCCCGCTCGGTGGGGGGGGTGGGCCGCGGGAGTGGGAACACCGGATGCAAGAAGGATTCTAAACTCCAACAACCTTGCTGTACGACCATTGCCATCACCGAACGGATGGATCCAGGCAAGATACAAATGCGAAATGATAGCCTTGAATACCGCAACGACGATGCTGTGCTCATCGTCATCAAGAATGCGGAAATCCGTGTTCAGCCATTCGCAGAGGCGGTTCAGAAGGTACTCGCAATCCTCCGCTGGCGCACCCCTATATCTGACTCCCTCGATCCCTACCGCATAAGTACGGATCTCCCCTGGAACTACTCCCTCGTTCAAGGGCAAGTCTTTCAAAACCAGCCGATTCAAAGTCTTGATTTCATCCGCTGTCACTTCCGTTGGACGATCGCTTGTTCTTAATGCCTTCAGAATGCTATCGCAGGCCTCTACTATGTTCTCGATCTCACGTCCAAGGTATTCCTTCGACGGCGGGAGCTCAAGCTTTCCCTCCAGTTTATCCATGACTTCCTTTTCTGAAAGAGTGTTCCCTTCAATTGCTGTGGTGCCCAGCGCACCCTTTGCCAAATACAACGTGTGTAGCTTTGCCGCCGTGCCTGGCCGCAACGGCACCCCAGCAATATGCTCACATTTGGACTGAGCTTCCCCCAGCAGTAACCACAACTTTGGACTTAACTGACTCTGATCGAAACGGAAGCTTATCCAGGGATGTGTCGTCTCATATGTCCGCATTCTTGTCCTTATCGCTGACCTGTTAATATATTATGTATCAAAGTATAATACGATAAAAATCGCATTTATGGCTGAATTTTCGTCAAATTATTTGTCTCGGTTAGTGTCTACCAACTTGTAATCTTTTCGGCACGATTCGAGGACTACTTTACAGGGATTAAGCAATTTGTCGGCACAGTGGCTGCCATCTGCTGTGGACATAACGCTTGTTCTGTAGGGGTCGCATTCATGCGACCCACCGCCTTTGGCGGGGCTTTAACAGCCGCGGGCGCGATCCTTCGGCTTCGCTCAGGATGGTTCCATGAATCAAGCCCCTACTTCAACTCAAAAACTAACTACATCTTCTAATCTCTTGCTCTGGTTACCTTCTTTTCCCACTCTTCTATGGCACCTTCTATGACTTCAAAGAAGGGATGAGGCTCAATTTCTTTGACCGAAGCCAACTGTCGAGCCATGACCGGAGCACGTCTTTTTAATTTTTCTCGCAGCAGCCCGAATTCATATTTCAGTTGGCTTCGAGTTACCGGTATTTTCTCAACTTTTCCCTTTGTGCCGATCTTTTCTGGATCGAAGTTGTATCCCCTTCTTCTGGCTTCCTTCCATATTCCTAACAGGTAATTGACGATGGCTCTTTGAGGAAACCGGTGGCTTTTGAACCTTTTCAGTTGCGGATGATTGGTGTACCCCTTTGTTTTTCCTTCCAGAACCTTTTGAGCCAGCAGTGCCTCTCTCCATACGGCTAAGAGGCCTGCCCTATCCAGATACTCAGGGTGTATGCTCCACAATCTCAACGATTCAGGCTCCGAACGTTAAAGCAGATTTCCTCACCTATTAACCGCTAAACGGTACTATCAATTTAAATTTCCCGGTCTTGGGATCATTTTCTATTTCCCCAACCGCCTTCACCACAAAACTAACCACCCCTTCCAGTCCCTTGCCTTTAAGAATCTCGGTCATCCTCTTGCGGACGGCCGAGAGAGCGTCGTCTCTGTTGCCCTGAATTATCACCTTCATCAACAGTCTATTCCTTTCGGTCTGGATGACCTGTAATTTCTCGAGACCGGGTACAAAAAACTCGACTATCACTATGGGGTGAATGAATTCTTTCGTTCCATCCGGCTTTTCGAACCACAGGAATTCTTCCTGTCGCCCGGCAATGCTCTTGATGACCGGAAAAGGACATCCGCATTCGCATGGCTTGTGGTCCAAGATGATCTCATCCTCCAATCGATAGCGAATCAGAGGTTGGGTGTAATTATACAGATTGGTCAGAAGGAGCTTTCCCGGTTCTCCCGGCTTGACCGGCTGCATGTCATCGTCGACTATCTCAAAACAGTGCCAATCGTCAAAGAGATGAAAACTCTGATGAGTATCACACTCGGCGGCCATGCCGATCGATTCGGAAGCAGCATAGAAGTTTACCGGTTCAACTGCGAAAGCTTCTCTGATGGTCTGCCTTATCTTTGGAGTCAACAGGTCCGCCGAGCCCATGATTCTTTTGGGACGAATTTTTATGTTCCCCTTTATCTGTTCTTGAGCCAAAAGATAAATACCGGATGAATAGCCGCTTAAAACATGAGGTTGAAACCGATCTATCTTCTGGCATATTTCTGAGAGGGGACTATTGATGGGTAAAGGCAACAGGTCCATTAACAATCGAGGTGCCCCCTGGACCAAGCTTATTCCTGCAAAGTGCCCGTCCGTAGCCCCAATGAAGGCCAGTTTTGCCTTTTTGAAGGGGTGGATCCGAGTTTTGGAGACTCGGGTGAGTACCAAAGCCCTGAGCATATCCCAATCTTTCGGCCCGTAAACGAAAAGACCAATGATCCCGGACGAACCAGAGGTATGGATGACCTGATATGAATTCCCGTACTTTCTACCCCGGTTCGAAGGATCGCTGATGAAACGCTCCAAATCCGTTCTGGCCAGTTGGGGATCGCAGACGAAATCGTCATAATGTTCCATCATTATGGTTTTGTTGATGGTTGGCAAGTCCTCCAGTTTTACTTTGTCGATTTGATCAGCGTTTATTCCATACTCCGAATAGTATCTCCGGTAGAACTTCGATCTTTCTACGACGTGCTTCAATAGATTTTTAAATCGTTTTTCCTGAAGAATTCTAACCTGATCGGACGACAGCTCCTCGGTCTTCTTGAGCTGACGCATATTTCTTAACAAGTTCAAGATGGGCATATTCAATCCTCTTCTGGTTTGGATGCTGCTTTAGACTTGATCAATCGAGCCTTTAAGGATGGCTTCATGTCGTAAAGTCGTGCACCACGCTTATGAGCGCACCTATCAAGTCTCTTTCTTTGACTTTTCCTATGATCTTACCCTTACGGAAAAGAAGACCATACCCCTTTCCGCCTGCAATTCCCACGTCCGCATCTTTTGCCTCGCCGGGTCCGTTCACCACACAACCCATAACGGCTATCTTAAGAGGCATATCTATGTTTCGAACCGCCCGCTCCACCTTCTTGGTCATGGAAATTATGTCTATCTCGCATCTTCCGCAGGTGGGGCAGGAGATGATGATAGGACCATGTTCTCTTAAGTTCAGTGATTTCAGAATCTCATATCCGACCACAATCTCCTGAACCGGATCGCCGGTCAGAGAGACGCGAATGGTATCGCCGATGCCGGATGCCAGGATCATCCCGATTCCCAAAGCCGATCTTATCGAGCCGGACAGCGGCAGTCCCGCCTCGGTGATGCCCACATGTAAAGGATACTTTCTCTTTTTTGACATAAGCTTGTAGGCTTCCACCGTGGTGGGTACATCGAATGATTTCATGGCGATGACGATTTGATCGAAATCCAAATCCTCCAAAAGCTGCACCTGTCTTAAAGCTGCCTCCACCAATGACTCCGCAGATGCTTTTTTATGCTTTTTAAGAATATCCCGCGGAAGTGATCCGGCATTGACCCCCACGCGAATGGGTATCCTTCTCTGCTTTGCTGCTTTAACGATCTCCTTAACTTTCCATTCAGCCCCGATGTTGCCGGGATTGATCCTGAGCTTGTCCACGCCAGCGGCTATCGACTTCAAAGCCAGCCGGTAATCGAAATGAATATCAGCCACCAGCGGAATTTTGATTCCCCTTTTGATCTTGGATAAAACAGAGGCAGCTTTCATGTCCGGCACTGCCACCCTGATGATCTCGCATCCAGCCCCCTCCAGCCTTCTTATCTGTCTTATGGTGGCAGCGACATCCTGAGTATGGGTTTTGGTCATGGACTGAACGGAGATGGGGGAATCCCCACCGATCGGAATTTTGCCTACCCATATCTTTTTCGTCTTCTTCCTTTTCATCATGTCATAAAGATTAAGCTTAATCCATCAACTGTCAACCTTTATTTACAATTGAGAAATGTAGGGGTGGAGCTTATGGTCATAACCACTTTAGTTTTACATGCTTAACCCTGTTGTCTTCTTCATCAGGGTAACAAGGGTGGTTCCCTCCCTGATAAGGGAGGGTCAGGGTGGGTTCTCATCCTTGTATGCAGGTCTGACAAACTACTATTCATTCACATCTACCGTTCAGACATAGATCAACAATACGATTATATGGTGTAATGGGATATAGTCAAAATTATTAGTTGAGAGCCACAAGCTCCACTCTGCAGACTATTTTGGCAGGGCTGAATGCCCTGCCCTATGGTCTATAGGTTACTACTGCCCATAGGGGCGGGAATTTATCCCGCCACAGGCGGAGCTTTCGGACGACATCAAAAAATGTCGGATGGTCCCCTGTACGGGGGACACATCCGACATTCAAAGATTTCGATATTTCAAAAAGAGGACAAATCCTTCAGATCCGAAAATGCAGTTAAAGCTCCACCACCTCCTCACCGGAGAAATTGTCCACCTGAGCTAGAAGCTCGGATAGCTTGTCTTTGATGCTCTGCCTGACGTTGTTGGTCATCTGTTCTGCCTCTTCTGTGCTCTGGCACTTGAGAGAGAGTTCGATCTCATTCAAGGAATGTGATCCCAAACCGTCTGCAGCGAAATCGACGGTGGGCATGCCGAACTTCTCAATCTTTTCTGTCTCCTCCTGGTTGAAGTCCAGGTTCTCAAAAGAGACAAAATATTCCCCACCTCTCAGCAGTCTTTTTACCTTTAACCGCATCTCTTTACCTCCGTTTGAGTGAAACGATTCAACTTACCATCAACTTTACTGTTTCCTGAATGCTTTTGACTCCGATAATCTCGATCCTCGATTTCCGGTTGAGTCCTTTGAGATTTCCCTGCGGAATAACGCATCTTTTAAAACCAAGTTTTTCCGCCTCTTTTATCCTCCTTTCTATCTGACCCACCGCCCTGACCTCACCCCCCAATCCCACCTCACCCATCACCACCGTCTCCTTGTCTGCGGGCACCTCCTTTAAGCTGGAAGCCAATGCCACCACCACCCCCAAATCCACCGCCGGCTCCTCAATCCTCACTCCTCCGGCCACGTTGACGAACACGTCAAAGGCAGCCACAGACAGCCCTTCCCTTTTCTCTAAGATGGCCAGAAGCAGAGCCAGCCTTTTGTAATCCACCCCGGATGAAACCCTCTGAGGGGTACCGTAGCTGGAGGGCGAAACCAAAGCCTGCAGTTCCAACAGAAGCGGCCGGGTTCCCTCCATGCAGCACACCACCACCGATCCGGAAATATCGGTAGCTCTTTCCGGCAAAAACAATAGAGAGGGATTCTCCACCTCCAGAAGACCGGTCTCCTCCATCTGAAACACCCCGATCTCGTTGCTGGACCCGAAGCGATTCTTCACCGCCCGCAAGATTCGAAACAGACAGCTTTTCTCTCCCTCAAAGTAAAGAACCGTATCCACCATGTGTTCCAGCACCTTGGGCCCGGCGATGGAGCCGTCCTTGGTCACGTGTCCCACCAGAAAGACCGGGCTATGGCTTTCTTTGGCAAACCCGATCAAAGCACCGGCACACTCTCTTATCTGGCTGATGCTTCCCGGAGTGCTCTCCAGGTTCTGTGTATAAGTGGTCTGGATGGAGTCGATCACTGTCATAAAAGGCACATCCTGCCTTAACACGTCCAATATAAGATCCAGGTTGGTCTCGGTTAGTATCTCGATTCTATTCGGATTTATTTTTAATCTTTCAGCCCGGAGCTTGATCTGCTTTAACGACTCCTCGCCGGTAATATACAAAACTTTATCGAATTGTGAAGCGATTTTTTCGGAAA
>CAYOSZ010000156.1:0-5988 GCA_964406715.1 uncultured Ignavibacteria bacterium
CTCCACCAGGGGAGGTATGTCTTCTCTTCTCTCCCTCAAAGGAGGAATCCAGATGGGAAACACGTTGAGCCTGAAAAACAAATCTTCCCTGAACTTCCCCGTCCTGACGTTTTGCTCCAGGTTCTTGTTGGTGGCGGCGATCACCCGGGTATCCACTGCGATGGTCTCCACTCCACCCACCCGGTTGAATTTCTTCTCCTCCAAAACCCGCAATAGTTTTGCCTGAATGGCAGGTGAGATCTCTCCGATTTCGTCCAGGAAAATGGTTCCCTGATTGGCCAGCTCGAATCTTCCCAATTTTCTGGCATAAGCTCCGGTGAAAGCCCCCTTCTCATGCCCGAACATCTCTGACTCTAACAGGGTATCGGTCAAAGCCGCACAGTTGACGGTGATCAACGGTTAATCTTTCCATATGCTCTACCGGTGGATGGCCCGCGCGACCAACTCCTTGCCGGTGCCGCTTTCACCCAGAAGCAGGACGCTGGCGTCTGTCTTTGCCACCTTATCTACCAGCTCAAACACTCCCTTGACCTTATGACTCTTGCCCACAAACTCATCTGTTACCGCCTTTCCCAGATCCTCCTGCAATTGAAGGTTCAAGGCTATAAGCTTCTGCTTCTCCACTATCTTGTCCACCAGAAGCTTCAACTCATCCAAGGCAAAGGGTTTTATGATATAATCTGTAGCTCCGGCTTTCATGGCTTCCACCGCGGACTTGGCAGTGGCGTAGGCAGTCATCATGATCACCTCGGTCGATTCGTTCAGCTCTTTTGCCCTTTTCAGAACCGCCATTCCGTCCACCGGTTCCATCTTCAGATCGGTGATGACCACGTCATAGGCATTCTTCTTCAGCAGCTTGAGTGCCTCCTCACCGTTGGTGACGGTCCTTACCGAATAGCCGGCATCTTTCAAGGTTCCCTCGATCAGTATTCCCATCTTCTTCTCATCATCAACCACCAATATCTGCGCCATGACCTCACCTCGTCACTTGGTACTGAGTTTTAGCTTGTATCCAAACATCCCCTTCCCATCCATCCGCTTAATAAATTCGCTTCACTCACTACAAGTCCGTTGACTCATCCGTTAAATTCGTTTACCTATCCGTTTAATCCGTTCCATCCGTTGACCCATTCGCTTAATAAATTCGCTTCGCTCACTACGAGTCCGTTGACCCGTCCGCTGACCGCCCAGTCGTTCCCACCGGCAGCCTGATTTTCATCCTGGTCCCGCCTTCGGGCCTGCCTTCCGCTGTGATGTCTCCGCTGTGCTCCTCCACTATCTTTTTCACCACATAAAGTCCCAGGCCGCTCCCTTTTGTCTTGGTGGAGAAGAAAGGATTGAACATCTGTTTTGCGTCCTTTCTTCGGATTCCTTTGCCGTTATCCTCAATGGTCAGTTCCACGAACTCTTTCCGACGTTTGAGGATGACGTTTATCCACCCATCCTGCCCTATGGCATCTTTGGCGTTCATCAGCAGATTGATCAAAACCTGCCTGATCCCGCCGGGGTTGACGTTCAAAAGGGGAATGTCTTCTTCTGATTTGAAATCAATCTGAATGTTCTTTTTTGCGAAAGAACTCTTTAGTTGATCCGTGGCTTTGGCCACCAGGGAAACCATATCGATCCTTTGTTTCTTTTTCGGCTCTGCGCTGGCGAACTCAAGATAACCGGTCAGGATGTCGTTTAATCGATCCACCTCTTCGGGAATGAAATCGAAAAGCTCATTTTGGTCCTGACCGTATTTTGCGCGCAGTCTCTCCGAGGTCCCCTTGATTATCCCCAGCGGATTTCTGATCTCGTGGCAGATGGTGGCCACCATCTCTCCCATGGCTTGAAGTGCGCTAACTTTTATCACCGCCTCCTCCATTCTCCTAACGTGGGTGGTCAGATTATAGAAGATGAAACCAAAGAGCAGGATCACCAAAAGGCTAAGTATGAAAGCACCGATTAATGTCTTTCTAAAGCTTAAGAGGACCTCAAAGAAATCCGCATCCGCCTCCACCCCCAAAACGGCGATCACCTCGCCCTGGGAATCGAAGATGGGAGCAAACCCGCTTTCGAAATAATAGTCTCCCACCTGATACAGATGAGAGTATGCCTTTATCCCGGCTAAAGCCTGGGTAATGGCAGCCAAGTCCAGGTTGAGAAACACATCCGAAACCGAATCGGAGGAGGGGCTGAGGATGTTATTGTAGTCCTGATCTAAGATGAACGCATCCATCAGGTCGTTGTTTTCCTTAACGTTGTCTAATAAGGTTTTTATCTCCCGATATGCTTCCTGGTTCTGGCCGACCAGCATGATTTTTTCCGAATCCAGTCCGTAGGCGGTGGCGCTGGCGATGTTGGCCAATCTCTCACCCAATTGCCAGGTTAAATAAAACTTTATCTTGGAATAAACATACCAGTTGCTGGCGTTAAAGACTATGATGATGAGGACGACGAAAAGAATCAGCCAGAGAGAATATTTTCTTTTGCCTAAGGGCTTCATGTTTTGCCCGCCAGTGTGAAAAAATCGTCTCGATACGCTTCCCGGATTTTCTTCACCTTTTGAAGATATACCGGAAGAGAGTCGGATGTCAAGCTTGATTTATGAGCTAACGGATGGAAGTTTTCGGTGCTGCAGAGGTTGGACCCACGGCTTCAACTCGACCCCGGTTCCGCTGAAGCGGAGCACTCCTAATGCTTTTGAGAGTAAATCCCAACCAGATGCGGGTAGATTTCATCCTTTGTGTTTTTTTGTTTGTGAAAAAGGTTGAAAACGTAGCCAGGATTTAAGCTAAGCCAACAGGGGGGATTTCCGCCTCTCCTCGTTCAGACTGTGTCGCAATCCATAAAAACACACAGTTGTCATTCTGAGCAAAGTCCCGCATTCTGCGGGACGAAGCGAAGAATCTAATAATTCTAATAAGTTAGATAATAGAGATTCTTCTCCCGCCTTTGGCGGGATCAGAATGACATCATTACATACCCTCGTTAAGGAGAGAGAGGCATTTATCGTACTGAGAGTGCCAAATTATTACTTGCTTTCTTTCTTTTCGGTCTTTTGCTCTTGTTCCACGAATTCCTGGAAGCTGATCTTCTCGTAAAGATCGTCCTTCACCCAGTTCAGAATATACAGGAACTCATCCGGGCTCACATATCCCCGGCGGGGAGCGATCCATTCACCGGATGGCTTGAGAAACCAGGTGATAGGGTAGGCACGCACTCTGAACATGCCCGCCACCTGCTTTTCCGTTATCTGCTTTCCATCCACCTTCACCTTCTCACCGGATTGTCCGTTGACCCTGACGGCCACGTAACTTTCGTTCAAAACCTTTTTAACTTCCTCATGGCTGAAAGTGTTCTGATCCATCCTCTTACACCAGCCGCACCACTTGGTATAAAAATGTACCACCACGTGTTTATTTTCTTCTTTGGCTTTAGCCAAACCCTCGTCATACTTATACCAGGTCAGGGTGTTGTCATTCTCCTCCGAGAGATTTTCCCCTTTCTTTTTTTCCTGGGGAGTAGTCTCGGAACCAAGAAGATTCTGTGTTCCAAAGAAGATAAGAAAGGCAAAAACGAACGTGTAAATGGAATATCTTTTCATCTTTCTCCCTTTAAGGGTAAGCCGGGTGTACCATTTGTGCTTAAAATACGTGATGCTCCAAAATGGTGTTTGAAAACCTTCAAGGTACTGCTTGGCTTCAACGACTTGTCTTTTGTGAAGACGCACGTATAAACGCCACTATCTATCAGATAATTTTTGCCACCAGCCCCTTAAATTATCGACGGATCACTCCGGAGGCAACTTCATTATGCCTATTCTAATAGGTCGTCAACGGACCTTCTGTGGATGCTCAGATTCCGTAAATCTCGCCGTATTTGGTCTTGAGGTAATCCATCAGGGGACGATGGGAGAGCGGTTTGCCGGTGACCACCTCCACCAGTTTCTCCGCGCGGTAGCGCTGGCCCTGCCTGTGGATTTTCTCCCGTAACCATTTCTTCAATTTGCCGAATTCCCCTTTGGCAAACAGTCGATTGAGATCACCCAGCTCTTTTTTCGCCTGGGCGAAAAATTGAGCCGAATAGAGATTTCCCAGAGTATAGGTGGGGAAATAGCCGATATAGCCCGCACTCCAGTGCACGTCCTGAAGACAGCCTTTGGCATCGTCAGGAGGCTGCAGGTCGAAATAGCTTTTGAACTTTTCGTTCCAGGCGGCGGGAATGTCTTTGGGCGAAAGATCGCCCCCGAAAAACGCCTGTTCGATCTCGAATCTGACCAGAATGTGCAGGTTATAGGTCACCTCATCGGCTTCCACCCGGATGAACGAAGGTTTGACTTCGTTTATGGCAGAATAGAAATCGTCGAATTTCACGTTACCCAAAGCCTCGGGATAAATCTTTTGTGCCTTGGGATAGAAATAATCCCAGAAAGCTTTGCTGCGTCCCACCAGGTTTTCCCACATGCGTGATTGGGACTCGTGAATTCCCAGCGAAACGGATTCACCGCTGGGTGTGCCATAGCGTTCCGGATCCAGTCCCTGCTCATATATGCCGTGGCCCGATTCGTGCAGGATGCCGAAGAATGCCTGACCGAAATGATTGGGGTTGTATCTGGTGGTGATGCGCACGTCTCCCGGACCTATGCCGGTGCAGAATGGATGTACCGTGACGTCCAATCTTCCCTTTTCGAAATCGTATCCGATAGAAGCTGCTGCCTCCCTGCCGAAGGCACTTTGGCGGTCAACCGGATAGTTGCGCAGAAGTATCGAGGCATCGGGACGCTTGCCGGAGTCGACTATTGCTTTAACCAGATCGACCAGTTCATCCCGAAAATCGGCAAAGACCTTAGCCACCTGATCGATGGTTGCTCCCGGCTCGAAGTCGTCTAAGAGGGCATCGTAAGGATGCTTTTCGTATCCCACAGCTTCGGCCTGCTGGCGCTTCAACTTAATAATTTTCTCCAGGTAAGGCAGGAATATCGAGAAATCCGACTTGTTACGCGCCTCCGCCCAAATCCCATGAGCGATGGTGGTCACGCGGGTCAGCTCTTCCACCAGCGATTGGGGAATCTTCACCAGTTTGTCATAGGAGTGCTTAATCTCCCGGATATCGGCAGCCTCAAAGCTATCCGGGTCACTTGTCAGGGCACTTCCCTCCAGTTGTTTCAAAAGATCACCGATCTCCGGTGCGGTGGCTTTCTGGTGACTTATGCCCGCCAGAAGGGCTAATTGATTTCCCCGATTCTCCGATCCGCCCTTGGGGATGTAGGTCTTCTGGTCCCAGTCTAAAAGGGACATGGACGAATGTAAAAGACTAATCTCCTCACTCAAGCTCAAAAGACGATCATAAGCTTTTTTGGTATCGTTTGACATAATCGCAAATCTCCTTGAATTTGAAGTTCCTCTTAGAAAAAGGTCATCCTCCCCAACCAACGTCTTTGTCATATATAGTGAATTTTATATCTTTTGGCAACAGGAAAAATCCAAACGGAGGAGGGTTCCGCAAAGAAGAGTAGATAAACGCGTAGGAGGGCCTTTATGGCTTGCCAGCCAAGCCGTGAAGGCTTGGCTAAGCTACTTTTTGGCAGCAGAAAATCCACCCGGAGGATAGTCTATGTTGAAAAACAGACTAAGGGAGGGTGAGTCTTTTCCTTTTTCTCTTAAGATATAACCAGATGCATAGTTGAACCATGATGATCCCTAAAGAATCCGCCACGAAATCCAAAAACTCACAGCTTCTCCCGGTGACAAATTTTTGATGAATCTCATCCGTAACGGCATAAGCCATTCCGATGAGGCAGGACAGAACGAATACGTTCTTCTTCAGAAACTCCCTGCCGGAGGTGAAGAAAGCTAGAAACAGAAGAAAGGAGAAGATGCTGTATTCAATGAAGTGCAGAATTTTGTCCTCGAGCACAAATCCAAAGTTGGGGCGGGTGAAGCAGGGAACCGCGCAGACCACAAAGATTAACAGCGCAAAGATCAACGCCAGAAACTAAAAAAG
>CAYOSZ010000157.1:0-5953 GCA_964406715.1 uncultured Ignavibacteria bacterium
TGCCGGGTGGGATAAAAGAGGGATTTTTCTTTTGGATACGGAGAGCCGAAGCTCAAGACGTCTCAGCGATGGAAGATACGATTGCTACTTTCCGTCGTTTTCCCCGGACGGAAAAAGAATCGTCTTCGTCTCCGGCTACATCGATAAGCAGGATCTTTTTGTCATGAATGGGGACGGCTCCGACCAGATACGGTTAACCTACGACGGAGGAAGCAAAAGATATCCCTCCTTCTCACCGGACGGAAACTCGATCATCTTCGCCGGCAAAAGAAAAGGAGAGCCGGACAATTACTTTGAGATATATCTTTTGCATCCGGATCAGACCATATCCCGGGACAGGCTGGGAGAAAGGCTGAAAGAGCTGAAGGAAGCAGCAGGGAAATAATCCATGTGGAAACAAAAGAAAATCGAGATACAAAAAAGGATCCAGATCATAAAAGAGGCTTTGTATGGCGTCCTGGAAGTTCAGGCGGTCTATCACACCAAAAGGGACGTCTTCATCAAAGCCTTTCCGTATCCTTCCGTGGATAACTGGAAGGAGATGGCTTCAAGCAGGCTTTCTTCTCTGGGTTACTCTGTGGAGTTCGACCGGCTTGACCCCACTCAAGCCGCTGGTCCGGTGATGCTTCACGTCAGAAAGCTGGAGCATCGAACCGAAGGCGAGATTCCCTGGACCAACATAATCCTGTTTGGGTTGACGGTGATCACCACGCTGCTTGCCGGTGCCATTATGAATCAGGTGAATCCTTTGTCCAACCCTCTTCTTATCTTCAAGGGCGCCTCCTTTGCTGTGCCTTTACTTTTGATTTTGACGTTTCACGAGTTCGGACATTATATCGAATCCAAAAGAGCCGGGATTAAAGTCAGCCTGCCTTATTTCATACCCGGTCCCACCCTGTTTGGCACGTTTGGAGCGGTGATCAGATCGAAATCCCCCTTTAAAACCCGCCGGGATCTTCTGGACGTGGGAGCGGCAGGACCCATCGCCGGATTCGTTGTAGCGGTGGTCGTCATAATTTTTGGTCTGTCTCAATCTCAAATCGTGGAGGAGGTTTCAACGGATGGTTTTGTTCTGGGAGAGTCGTTGATATTCAAATTTCTTTCCTGGGTGGTGTTGAAGGACGTTCCCCAGGGACATACCGTGCTCTTGAGTCCCACCGCCTTTGCCGGCTGGGCAGGGATTTTGGTCACCATGCTCAATCTTTTGCCTATCGGTCAATTGGACGGCGGTCACATCATGTATGCCCTTCTGGGGAGAAACCAGCGCAAGGTCGCTACGGTGGCGACCTTCTCCCTGGTTCCCCTGGGATACTTTCTGTGGGAGGGATGGTTTGTGTGGGTGGTTTTGGTGCTGTTGATAAAAATCGGTCACCCGCCCACTCTAAACGATCAGGTCCCTTTAGATACCAGGCGAAAGGTGATAGGCTGGCTGGCGATGTTTATCTTCATCCTCTCCTTTACCCCGGTGCCCATCAAATGAATCCGGATTTAATCACAGACATGCTTGGAGGCTGCACCTGCTGGTCGGAAGTATTTACCCACAGGAAGGCTATTGAACAATCAAGTCTCCCAAAGTTGAGTTTCACTGATGAATGAAAATTGTAATGTTTAACCGCGTAAAAAACCCTTTGCCACCGGAGCCGAACTTTTCCACAACTGCTTTTAAAATTTACTTGACAACGGGATGGAAAGAAAATAAACTTGGGGAAAAGGAAAACGAAATCTTTTTCCAGGAGGAGGTGAATTAGATGAAAAGATTGGTGATTTTTTCTTTGATTTTTGCCTGCCTGGCATTAGTGGTGATCTTCACCAACTGCAGCCGGGAGAAAGCCATGGAGCAACTGATGTCTGATCCCCAGATGTCCCAGATGATCATGGAGAAGATCTGGGAGACCCCGGAGACCAAAGAGATGTTAGTCCAGAAGGTGATGGACGATCCGGAGAGCATGAACCAGTTGAGGGAATCTTTAGTAGCAGACTCGGTCAAGGCAGCCGGGATGCTGGATATGATTCTGGCAAAGGAAGAGCTGCAGGGAATGGTTAAAGAGAAGACCGTGGATTTGCATAAGAAGAAGAAATAACCATAAAGGTTCGTGTTTTATCAAGCCAAGCCAGCATCCGGCATTGATCGGGTGCTGGCTTTTCGTTTTCCTTCGGGCACGATAAGAAAGTTCCTTTGTACAGCTTAAGACTTGAAGGAGCAGCAGGGGCGTCAAGGTTGGGGGAGTCTTGTCGACTCTAACTTCGTAAGTTAAAATCGGTTATAATCTCTTCCTTTCATCTGCCGGAAACAGATCTTTTTAGCGAACTGACCGGAGTTTTGAATTATAACAACCGCTTGATTACCAATGAACCCAAATAACCCAAGCATCCTGAGATTATTCCGAATCCGGCAACCAGATGATCAATAAAGCTCAAGGGAATGGTTTTCAACAGAAAACCAGGCCCACCTTCCCATCGGAAGAACCGAAACAGGGGGTAGTTTATGATTAAGTATGCTGCAACGGAGAGGGTGGCCACCAGCAGGAATATCTTAAAGAAAGGCAAAAGGAAAAGCGATAGAAGAAAAATAAGGGAAATTAAGACGGAGACGATAAAGACAGGGTAGATATTGGCAATGCTCAGTTTCTTGACTACCTGCGGTATCATCTTCTTTCGGGCTGCTAGCTGAAACCATCCCTTGCTTCTTTTGTAGTCGTTGCGCAGAAGCCTCCGAAAAGAATATCTCTGAAGGTGCTCCACCTGCAAGCTTTTATCCAGAAGGATGTTTCCCCCGGCTTCCTTAAGCCGTCTTCCAAACTCCAGATCCCCCCCACCGGTTCTGACGTTAAAGCTGGTGTCAAATCCCCCTAACCCGAAGAAGACCTCCCTTCTGACTGCCCCGATCCCGGTGATGAACCAGTCAAAATTCTCCGGAGAAACGGTATAGCTGTAATACATCCAGAGATTTTTGTACAGCGTAACCAGCTGCCTGCTATGGGCCTTGAGACCACAGATGCCGGAGATGGCAGCGTAATGATTCCCGGAGAAGCGGTCATGTATTCTATGCAGGGCATCGGGCGGGACGATCATGTCGCAATCTGTGAACACGAGTATATCACCGGTTGCCAGTTGAGCCCCTTGATTCCTGGCATATTCCGCTCCGCGTGGCTGGTTAAGTCGGATTGATTTGAATCCATACGAACTCACCACCCCGGAGCAGTCCTGCTTGGAACAATCATCCACCACGATGACCTCGAAGTCCGGGAAGCTTGACTGCTTAAGCGAAGCTAAACATAATCTTAAAGAGTCGATTCCATCCCGAATCGGTACTATAACTGAGATATACAATTTCTTCCTTCCTCTAAGGAGAGACGGTAAATCTATCTATAACATAACTCAATCTGCCCTTTTGGTCAAGGGTTTTTGTCCAGGTATTGTCGATAATTCTGCCTCAGGGAGGAATGCATCATGACCTGGATTTGGCTTGCTCTTCTTTGGAGCAGTGCATATCTTGTATAAGAGTTAAGTCTTCCGGTCAGCTTGCGCACAGGTTCTAATAGGTTCGCGGGTTCTAAGACTCCTCCTGAGACAGAACTGTACTCAAACGACCTTTTTCAGAAAGATTTGGAATGAATAAAAGAGAAAGCCCCCAGCCTACAGTCTTCGTCCCGGAGAAAACGTTCAAATATTTCTTCCTCCCTCTTTTGTTTTCGTTGGTCGTGTTTCACTTGCTTTCAACCTGTTGGGGCACCCCTTTTCTATGGGGTGTGCATCACCTGTATTTCTTTCCCGAGTGGGTGGGATGGGCTCTAACCGTCGTGACCTTAATCCTCTTCGTTCCATCGGTTAACCATCTGATCCTGAAGACTGTTGAATCCATCCTCTGCGTTCCGCAAAGATTTCTTGCCGGATTCAACAAGTATTTGCTCTTCATAGGAGCGGGGATCATTTCTGTACCACTCTTCTGGTCTTTAAGAACAAGGCTTTTCCTGCTGGGAGATGGATACTTCAAACTCAACGCGCTGTCCGGTGGACTGATCATGCCCACAGAATGGCTGGATGGAATTCTTCATCAGGGATTCTACAAGCTTATGACCAAAGTCTCTGCCGGTATAGATCCATCCCTTTCCTATACAGTTCCGAGCGTGATCTGCGGTGGAGCATTCATTTTCCTGATTCTGATTCTCTCCGATCTGTTGGGGAAAACCAACTTTCAAAAGATACTGGTCTTCTCTGCACTTGTTACTTTGGGCTCAATTGAGCTTTTCTTTGGATACGTGGAAAGCTACACCATCCTTTCGGTGAGTCTAACTCTTTTCATATTATTTTCAATTCTTTGTCTCCAGGATAAAACCAGCATAGTTTTCTCTTTTTTGGCTTTAATCCTAAGCGTCGGTCTTCACGTCTTGGCCATGGTCTTTGTCCCCTCATTTCTTTATGTGGTCTATCGGAAATGGCAAGGAGGAAAAGGCAAATTGACCGATACACTCACCCTCCTATCTCTAGTGGGCTGCCTGGGGATAATATCCCTCGTAATCTGGAAGGTCTTCTTTCTGGAGGGCCAGGGAGGTGGATTCAGTCGCTTCCTTCCCTTACTGCCTTCGGTAAAGATGAATTTCACCCTGTTTTGTGGGGCTCATCTAGGGGAATTCGCCAATCAGCTTCTCTTGATCTCTCCGGTGGGGACGCTCTCGTTTCTGTTTTTTCTTTCTTACGCTCAAAAGTCAAAACTCCTCGAAGATCCGATTCTGAGTTTTTTCCTTATCTCCAGCCTTTCGGGTTTGCTTCTGATTTTCGTCTATAACAGTCGCTGGGGCAGCGTCGATTGGGATCTAATGTCCTTTCCCGGCATATTCTTCACCCTCTTTGGGATTCTCTCGTTCTTAAAATGGGGAAAAGGGTGGTCAAGATTCAAAAACTATGGATTGATTCTGATAGCGGTGGGCTTCTTTCATACCGCCCCCTGGATCCTGGTGAACACCGACGCAACGATGAGCATGGAGCGATACGTCATGATCGCTACAAATGATGTGCACCTGCTGCGAGCCCCGGGTGGCGGCATGTGGAGGGTAGGAAGGGTACTGGATCTCGCCGGCTTGGTCCGAGAGTCAGAAGAGATACTCAAGGAGGGCATAAGAAGAAATCCAAAGGAGATGGGATGCTATTCCTATTTGAGCAGCATCCTCCATCATCAGGGAAGGGATGATGAGGCCATATTCTACCTGGAGGCGGCACTCCAGCTGGAGCCTCAGAGCGACGAGGTCCGCTACACCCTGGGTCAGATGTACTTAGAGAGGGATCTACACAAGGCCATATTTCACCTGGAGAAGGTAAAGGCGCGATATGAACACCAATCCGCTTTCGTGACCAAGTTAGCCAAAGCTTATCTGAAAGCTGAAAGACCGGATGATGCCAGGAGAATCGTGCAGCAATCTCTTGCCAGAGGACAGAAGACTGCCACAATGCGAGGATTGTTGGGTACGAGCTTTTTACTTTTAGGGGATTCTTCCAACGCCAGGGTGGAATGGGAGAAAGCGCTGGATTTGAATCCCGATGAGCCATTGGCGAAAACCGGATTAGAGGAACTCAGAAAAATGGCAGAGGAGTGAACCGCACCGGGCATAACCCTCTTCCTGAAGAGTCCAATGAAGAAACGCAGAACGAAAAACGGGACCAATCTCCGATTGGCCGACTCCTTTTGGAATAGGGCTTTCCGGTACGTCTTCTTGCCGATTCTGCTGCTATTGGTCCTAAGCCACCTCCTGGCGGTATATTGGGGCACCCCTTTTCTATGGGGGGTGCATCATCTGTATTTCTTTCCCGGATGGCTGGGATGGGTTCTAACCGTCGTGACCTTAGTCCTCTTCATTCCATCGGTTAACCATCTGACCCTGAAGACTGTTGAATCCATCTTCAGCGTTCCGCAAAGATTTCTTGCCGGATTCAACAAGTATTTGCTCTTCATAGGAGC
>CAYOSZ010000158.1:0-5858 GCA_964406715.1 uncultured Ignavibacteria bacterium
ATCTCGGCTCTTGAGGACCAGCAAGTGTCCAGAGAGATGGGTGATGCTCTAAGCTGCATGGGGACCGTCCATTGGTACCTGGGGAATTACCCGGAGGCTTTTGAGAATCTGTCAAGAGGTTTGGACGTTTTCGGAAAACTGAGCCAGATTCAGAGGCAGGCTGAGTGCTATATCGCTCTGGGTTTAATCCTGAGAAGTCAGGGACGTCCGGTCCGGGCTCTTGAATATTCGAAGAAGGCGCTTGTCGCCCTGGAGAGACTCTCCGACCCATACAGTCTGTCCGTGCTGGAGAACAACCTCTCTTTGACCTACATGGATTTAAACCGATGGGACCAGGCCCTGGAGAGCCTCTCCAAAAGCATGGAGCTCAAAAAGCAGGTCTCGGACTTGAAGGGGCTTGGCCTGTCTCATAATAACATGGGACTCATTTATCTGAGGAAGGGTCTGTTTGGCAAAAGCTTCGAGCACCTCACTGCTGCCCTGCAACTGTTCCGGGAAATTCGGGACAGAAGTGGCGTGACTTTAGCCCACCATAACCTGGGAGATTGGTACAGGTGCAAGGAAGACTTCGGGAAGGCTTCGCACTATTTAGAGAGGAGCCTGAAAGAAGCCCAAAAACTCGGTGAAGAAAACAGGGTAGCCGATTGTCTTCTTCTATTAGGGAAGATGGATGCCAAGCAGTCTAAGTTTGACCAATCCAGAGAAAGTTTAAATCAAATCCTGAAGCTATTCGTAAAATGCAAGAACGGATTTGGAGAAGCAGAGGCTCAACTGGCTTTGGGGGAATTGGCTCTGCGGATGGAAAATTTGCCGGGGGCGGAAGAGTACCTGAATCGGGCCAGACGGTACGCGGAATCTGCAGGTAACAAATGGTTTGAGGGACGTTTCAAGAGAATTTATGCACTTTTGTTAAGGAAGAAAGGAGAGCAGGATACCTGCGTGAAGCACCTCCTCGAAGCCGCTGATCTGTTCAAAAATTTGGGAGCAAGGTTCGAGCTGGGTAAAACCTATCTTGAACTGGGGAGAGTCAAACAGAAGATGGGAAAGATCAAGGAAGGAAAAGCTTTTTTGCGGGAAGCCTTGAGTATCTTCGAGAAGTCGAAGATTGAGATAAAGAGAAAGGAGGTGGAAGTCTTGTTGGATCAGACCAGGGAGTTGCAACCCACCGAGAGGGAAAGAATCCGGACTTTTTACAAACTGGCGGAGCTTTTGAACAACATATGGGATACAAACGAGTTACTATCAAAGGCACTGGATTTGGTCATGGAACTTATGAATGCGGAGAGAGGAGCGATTATTCTACATTCCGAAAGAGATAAGACCTTTGAACTGAAAATCTCCAAAGGGCTCGATCCGGAAACCTCCGAGGACGCCATAGGCATCAGCCGACGAGTTTTAACTGACGTGGTTCAGAGTGATTCACCCCTGATCGTCGAAAATGCTACCAAAAGTCCTCAATTTGCCAAAAGCAAGAGCGTGATTATGCACAACATCCTTTCCATACTCTGCGTTCCCCTAAGAACCAAAGATCGGATTATCGGAACGGTCTATCTGGACCATCGAAGCATTCCCGCGGTGTTTTCCTCAGAAGACGTTGATTTCTTGAATGCCTTCGCCAGCCTGATTGCCACTGTCATCGAAAAGAGCGAACTCTATGTTACGGCAAATGAGGAGATATTTCAACTGAAAGAGGTTCTGCACAAATCCTATCAGTATCCCCATATCATCGGAAACAGCCCGAAGATGCAGGAAATATTTAATCTGGTGGAGAAAGTTGCCAATTCCAAAACCAGCGTTCTGATTACAGGTGAAAACGGAACCGGCAAGGAGTTGATTGCGCACCTAACCCACTCAAGAAGTTCGAGAAGGGACGGACCGTTTATACGGGTGAACTGCGCTGCTCTACCGGAAACCCTGTTGGAAAGCGAGCTTTTCGGAATCGAGGAGAAAACGGCAACGGGAGTCGGTTTCAGAAAGGGGAAGTTTGAGTTGGCGCACGGCGGTACCATCTTTTTGGACGAAATCGGAGACATGGCTCTTTCCGTCCAGGCAAAAGTGTTGAGGGTTTTACAGGAGAAGGAGTTTGAGAGAGTGGGTGGACAGAAGTCGATCCGGGTAGATATCAGAATAATCTCGGCGACAAATATGGACCTGCAAAAGAAGGTCGAAGAGGGCACGTTCAGGAGGGATTTGTATTACAGGTTAAATCCTATAGTCATCACCATTCCACCTCTCCGTGAAAGGAAAGATGACATTCCCTTCCTGGTGCAATATTTCGCTCAGAGGTTCTCAAAGGAGAACGGCAAGCCGGAGATCAAACTAACCAAGAGAATAAACAGTGCCCTGCAGAACTACAGTTGGCCAGGTAACGTTCGAGAGCTAGAACATGTCATAGAGAGAGCAACCCTTTTGAGCAAGAATGGAGAGTTTCCCAGGGAAGTGCTGCCGGAAACGACTCTGGCGGGGAGACAACTGGTTAATCTGGACAAATATGGCACGCTTCAAGAGGTACTGAATTGGGTGGAGAAGAAAAAGATCATTATGGCTCTGG
The DNA here is from genome assembly GCA_964406715.1 of uncultured Ignavibacteria bacterium. GTDB lineage: Bacteria > Zixibacteria > MSB-5A5 > MSB-5A5 > SM1-73 > SM23-73-3. Next base: position 2,552 of record CAYOSZ010000158.1, read on the forward strand.
AGAAAAATAAGTGGAATCAGGTAAGGGCAGCCGAGGAACTGGGTCTGAATGAAACCACCCTAAGAAGGAGAATCAAGAAGCATAAAATCAAGAAAGTAGTCCGTATTAAGCCGTCATAAATGACGAATATTTTTGTAATTCCTTTTTCACAAATAAATTAGACAACATACATTGATTTTTTTTCAACAGGCACTTCGGCGAAAATGACGACCACTCTAACTTCTTTCATATGCTGAAGTTACTATCATACCTTTGGTTGCTCGTCACTGTCGACGAGCATTTCTTCATCTTGTCTTACCATATTGATTTAACGCTTTCCTTATAAGCTTCTGTTTTACATAGAGTAAGCTTACTGCGCATATTTTGGGCACAACTCTTGCGAAGGGGTAAAGTTTGGAATGGTTACCAAACCTTTTAAGCAAGGAGGTTGTCATGCTGTCCAAACTGAACTCATGCAGTTCGTTTGTTCTAATCCTGGTGGCGTTTTTGCTGCTCGGTTGCTTTATAGGTGGTGCTGTTTATGCTGATGGTGGGGGAGGCCAGATGCCTGACCCGCCGCCCCAAGAGATTGATGAGGGATCCGGGGGTGAAGATGGAAATACTTTCGCGGACGTGATTCTGACCATCTTGCTGTTTATCGTTTAAAATGCAGAAGGCAGAAGGAATGCTAGGGATATCGGACAAGACTATGAAGGTTTACAAAGAGCTAAGCAAAGCTGTCCGATCTCCTTTCAATGTGGTGCTAGAAGGAGAATGCGGGGTAGGCAAACAGCACCTTGCTAAGCTTATTCATAAGGGGAGAAAACGTAGGGGTGAGTTTGTGGTTTTTGATTGTGAACGGGGTATCAGAGGGCAGACGGCAATGGTTGAACGGTTTACCTCCCCTACCTTTCTTAAGAAACTCCGATACTCCACAATTAAGGATACGTTGTTTATCAGAAGAATTGATCTGCTACAAGGCCACCTGATTGCCCAACTCTCTGATTTTATTGAGGAGTTGGGCAATGCCGGGGCTTTCCCCAGAAATATGTTTCTCAGTCTCGGTCTGGTCGGTTCGCTTTTGACCAGCGAACACAAAGAATCGCTGAACAACACACAACTCCATAAGCTTCTGGACTATCTCTTCTGTTTGAGGATCGGGATTATCCCCTTGAGGGAAAGAAAAAGGGAAATCCCTCACTTAGTCGATGAGTTTATAACTCTCTATAACAGAGAGGAGAAAAGGAGTGTTTCAGGAATCGCTCGTGATGCGCTCAGTCTTCTGATTCAATACGATTGGCCCGATAATGTCCGTGAACTGCGAATGGAGATCGAACGAGCCGCCACCCTGACCGGAGATTATCAGTCAATAGAGCCTTCAGCGCTTTCCGAGAACCTGCTTGAGTCCCGATCAAGCATGCGTTCACTTGACAAAAGATGGGTAAATTAGACCGACTGCTTTTGATTCTAAACCTACTCAGAACCAGGAGGAATCTCACCGCTTCCGATCTGGCCAAGGAGTGTGAGGTTTCTGAACGGACTATCTATAGGGATATTCAGGTTCTATCTGAAGCCAGGGTACCGGTCTATTTCGATAGCGGATACAAGCTGCTTACCGATGCCTTCCTGCCACCTCTTAATCTGACCGCGGATGAATTACTGACCCTATACGTGGGGGTGCACTCACCCCCGGTTCAATCGGTCAACTGCTTCAGGAAATCGGCCAGGCGAGCGTTGGCGAAGCTTGAGTCCATGATGCCCGATGAGATCAAGGGCGATTACAAACAAGCCAAAGAGCGTATCAAATTTCAACCAGGAAATGGAGATTCATATCAAGGGGCGGAACTGATATTCGGACTCCTCAAACAAGCAATCTGGCCGGAGAGGAAAATAAAGTTACTTTATGTTTCACCTCTCTCCTCCGAGGTGGTGGAGCTTGTCCCTAAATCCTTGCTTAGCAAGAAAGGAAACTGGTACTTACTGGGGCAGGTTCAAAATCAGACAAGATACTTCCGGTTGGATCTTATCAAGAACGTAAGCTTTTCTTCTTAGAAGTTGCTTACCACCAGAACGAGCTTGATTCTGCGTTCCTCTCACGGTGGAGATCCAACGTAGTGCGGATTTGACAACCGGGGATTATCTTTGGAATTGTCATAGAACGATGTTTTCGCTTTTGCTAAAAGGTGCAAGATACTTTGTGTGCGGGGGTAATCAGCCCATCGGTTGCTTGGTTTTCACCGGTTTAGGCTTTTTCTAAAATCCGAGGGGATAGTCAAACGGTGAGATTCCCGCAACGCCCTATCAAGTCAGATGCACATTAGTGACGACAGCAGCTTTTGTTCCGGATTCTGCCAGAGGCAGGACTACCAGATCAGCCGAAACGATGATAGAAATTCGCTTAAACCGAAGATGTCCAGCACTCTGATGCTTCGGCAATGGGAATTGCCGAAGCTAATGACATCGGCATTTCCTGATGCCAATGCATCCCAAAATGGGGGCAATCCGCCGAGGCTGAATGCCTTGGCTATGGTGGGATTGGATTACGTTGACTCTTTGATTTCGAAGAATTCTTTGATGATCTGGCGGTGGGCTAAGAAGGCAATATTTGAGGGGATTTTATCTTTGGCGAATAACTGTATCTCTTCCGCATCATCTCCGGGTTTCAACTCTCCACCGATAATCTTTGCCCAATACATAACCAAAACCGCATGAGTGCGAGGATCATCTTTTCCTGAATAGACACCATACAGACCGTCCAACTCCACATCCACACCCAATTCCTCTTTGGTTTCTCGTACTGCGCACTGCTCCGGTGATTCACCGTATTCCATGAATCCGGCTGGCAGACACCAATCGCCCTTGTAAGGCTCAAATTTTCTCCTGACCAGGAGTATCTTTCCATCTTTCTCGATTACCACTCCCGCGGCCGGAACCGGATTATGATAATACACAAATTTGCACACCGGACAGGCTTTTCTCTTTTTGTGATCGATACTTTTTTCGATCATCTCCGCTCCGCATCGGGGGCAATAACGGTAAGTTTTCTCTATGCCCTTGGTCAAATCCGCCCCTACGGGCGCCCGTCCGGGCGTTTCATCCGTTGACCAGTTCACAGATTTACCTTTTTTGTAGATTTTTCCGCTCTCTTTTACTCGAGTGGCAGGATTTCGCGTCCAGGTCCTTCTGACCCTGGGTCTTTCTATCCTTGTCGGGCGATCTTTCTTTTTCATCAGCCTCTCTGTTGGGAACCTCATCCCCTATCTCCCTTTGCCAAAGGCGGGGGAACCAAAAGGGGAGAGGTTAATGAATTCTTAGGACCACGACGGTG
>CAYOSZ010000159.1:0-5844 GCA_964406715.1 uncultured Ignavibacteria bacterium
AATCGCGGCAACCTCTTTCTTGATCTCAGCTACCAGATTCTTAAGCTGCATCTTTTCTGCTACCACCGGACCCAGATCGTTATGCCTAAGATTTCTCATCTTAGACTTGGCCCCTTCAATGGTGTATCCCTCATCGTACAGAAGATGTTTGATCTGGTTGATAATGTCGATGTCCTTCTGTTGATAAGAACGATTTCCCGCCCGGTTCTTCTTGGGTTTGAGCAGGCCGAACTCCTTTTCCCAGAATCTAAGAACATACGGCTTGATTTTGGTGATCTGCGCCACTTCGCTTATGGAATAATAAAGTTTATCTTTTATGGAAGCTTTCAATTTCCCCTCACTTCTTGAGTCGATCCGATTCTTCAACTCCTGAAGTAAAATACGGATTTTCCCCTTTAAGTCAACCCCAAATTTCCGATTTCGGATCCCGGGTCATCAGTTCGGTTATGGCCTCTTTGGGCTTTTTATTTTCAAAAAGAACCTGATAAACCTGTTGGGTAATGGGCATTTCAACCTGATGCACTAAAGAAAGCTGGTAGGCTGACCTGGCGGTTTTTATTCCCTCTGCTACCATGGCCATCTGCCTTTCAATCTCCTTTAGGGATCTCCCCCGGCCTACCTGTTCTCCCACGTATCTATTCCGGGAAAATTTGCTGATGCAGGTGGTGACCAGATCCCCCAGGCCCGAGAGTCCGGCAAAGGTATCTCGCTTAGCCCCCAATTTTTCGCCCAGCCGGATGATCTCCGCCAATCCCCGGGAGAGTAAAGCACCTTTACTGTTGTCTCCCAAGCCCATTCCATCACAGATCCCTGCGGCAATGGCAATGATATTTTTAAGAGAACCGCCCAACTCCACCCCTATAATGTCGCTGTTGGTATAAACCCTGAAATAGGGGTTCATAAAAGCCTGCTGGACATCTCTGGCTGCTTTCTCCTTGAATCCGGCCACCACCACCGTTGTGGGAATTTTTCTCGCTACCTCTTCTGCATGGCTGGGGCCGGAAAGCGTGGTGATCTTCTGATGAAGCGAAGATGGCAACACCTGTTTTAATACCTCCGACATTCTCAAGAGCGTGTCGTTTTCAATCCCCTTGGCTAAATTGACCAAGATCGGGTCCTTTAATCCAATTGCTCTTATTCTTTCTGCCACCTCTCTCACCGTGTGAGAGGGAAGCGCCAAAATCAACATGTCTGCGCTTAAGATGGCGAGCTCTAATTGATTTGTGATCTTCACCTCATCCGGTATAATAATCCCGGGAAGTTTTTGCTTATGTTCCTTTTGGGTGGAGAGCTTTTCCATCTCCTGGTGATCGAACTCCCATAAAATCACCTTGTGTTTGTTATAGCTCAGGAGCGTGGAGACGGCAATTCCCCAACTTCCAGCCCCCAAAACTGCAACCTCTGACATGACTCAGGTCCTCTTAACTGAATAACCAAAGCGGTTTTTGCGAATTCCGCTATTCTGAATCGTAACGACCAGGTTCATGGTCATCCGGTTGAAACTTAAACCTCTCAATATTACTAGTAGACTCCATCTGGCTACATGCGTTTCCGGCCGAATTTATTCTCCGTGCCAGCCAGAAGTCGTTTGATATTGCCTCTGTGATTGAAAAAAATGAAAACAGTCAGAAAAACCATCATGAGAATCAGTTCAACAGGCACTTCACATTCAAGATAATATCTTTCGAATAACAAGGCAAGAGATATAAAGATTGTAGCGCTGAGGGAACCTAAGGAGACGTATCTGGTTATTGCTACAATAAACACGAACAGAATTAAAGCTAAAATCACCTCCAGGGGAATGATGGACAAAAGAGCACCCAACCCGGCAGCAATCCCTTTCCCCCCTTTGAATCCTGCAAAAACCGGAAAGACGTGCCCCAGGATGACGGAAATGCCCGCCAGGAGTTTTAGATCAACCGGGCTCAACGGAATTGCATCAAATGAGAGTTCGGTGAGCAGAAGCACCGCTCCCACCCCTTTGGCAATGTCCAGAGTCAACACAATTACCGCCGGTCCGGCTCCGACAACCCGGTAGACATTGGTAAATCCGGCGTTCTTTGAACCGTAATCTCTGATGTCGATTCCCTTCCAGATATTGCTTATAATGATGCTAAAAGGGATAGAGCCCAACAAGTAACTTAAGATTGCTATTACTGCACAGATTAACATAAGCATTATTTACTGTTAGCCCGTGATTTTGCATTTACCGAGGATCAAGTCTCCTTAAACTCAAACCATAAAGATACATGGTATCGTTTTCCGATATTTTAATAGGAAGGACCATGGGTTTATATCCAGCACTCAAATATAACTCAGACACAAAAAGATCTTCTTGTTTTATGTAATCATCATAGATTTTTGGATGTGCGACTACATAGGTCGGCTTTAGGGTTACAAGAAATTCGTCAGTCATCAGCATTTGGTGACCGGCTCGTCGAACTTTTTTAACCTTTAATCCAGGTTGAGATCTGAAAGTCAAATATAGTTCATCAATAGTATATAACTCTGAATAGTATGGTATTGCCCCAGCTGCACCCGTGGATAAACTCTCACCTGGTTTAGCAATACTCTTAAATGTCAATCCCACCTTCGACCACAAGCGGGTGTAGTCTCTTAATAATCCTATGCTGTCTATTCCATTCCGGTTCCAAACTTTGTTGCTTTCTTTAGATGGATAAGCCAGAAGAACCAGGCTCAATCCAATCAGGAGTATTTCTAAGCTGACTAAGACGATTTCGTTTCTTCTTCTGGTGGTGGATCGGGGTTTTGAAAGGCGCTTATGTCTTGAACGAGGTTGGGAAGAATAATACATTCCCCGAAATCCCTCCTGAACCAAGAAGAAGAAGAAAGGCAAAATGGGCACGAGGAATCTGAACATATCCATAAAGTCGCCACCTACGTAGACTATATAAAAAGAGAAAACCAATATCATTAAGGCAAAGTAGGGAATGACCATTTTTAAATTCGCATTTGATCTTATAGCTTTACCCAAAAATACTAACGGTATCACCATGAGCCAAATCCAAAATCTCTTAACGAAATCAAAAAGATAAACCAGACCCTGGCGATAGAGAGATTCCTCTCCAACCTTCACGTAAAAGGTATTAGGCAAAAACTCTCCGTAATAAGACCACCGCCAGAAGAAATAAATAAGGAAAAGGATCAGAAAAGAAAGGGTCCAGATACAAACATTTTTCACCTTAATCTTCTTTTTAAAACCTAAGAGATAAAGTAGGAAAAGGAATGTGATCCCCCCAAAGATTACCCCATCCAATCGAGCCATGCCTACAAAAGCAAAAGTGATTCCCGAGAAAATAAGATTTGATAGTTTGTTTATCCCTGTTACTAAGAAGTATGATCCTAACAAGACCAGAAAGGTGAAAAAAGAGGTCTCCAATCCTCCGGTGGACCAAGCGGTATAAGCTCCGCAACAAGCAAGAAAAAGTGGAGCTAAATAGTTAAAGAGATTTTCTGAGGGATAAAGACGTCTGCTAAATCGTAGTAACAGAAAAACCGTGGCAAGACTAAATAGAACCCCCAGGATTTGAGACATCACAACCGGATCCAGTCCTATCTTCATGAAAAGGCTCAAAAGCAAGGTCCAGAGAAAATTCGTGTATCCCTCTACCTTCTCTCCAATGTTATAGACCAGCCCGTGTCCTTCTACGAAGTTCTTCGCATATCTGAACGAGATGAAGGCATCGTCACAGACGAAGCGAAAGTAGTTTACATGCACGAGCAGGATAAGCGCAATGATTGCAGTAAAGACTATCGGAATGTACGCTTTTTTCATCTTGCGATCTTATGAAATGTAGTCCGATTTTGAATCTTTAACTCTAGAACTTTTAAACCTTTGAACTTCTGAACCTTTAAACTTTGGACATACCCATCCACCAGTTAATCCAACCTGGTATACAGTATCCAAACTTCCCTCTTCGCTCCCCGATCAAAATATATCTCGAAGACCTCCTCTTCTTCAGTCAAAACCCTGTAATAATTTCGATGCCTTCTCTGCCACCATCTCTTTCTCTTGGCGCCGGATTTGGAATGGCTGAAATCGGGCCAGAAGGCTATCACCTCTTTTATTTTGTATTCCTTTCCTCTCCAATTGAAAAAGATCGGATTTTTAGTCTCCTGGTCTTTGGTCACTTCTATTTCATCCGAATAGAACTCCGGCATAATTCTCCACTCTCGGTCTCGAGCCTCAAATCTCGAGTCTTTACTCTCTTTTCTTTATCTTGACCCTGATTGGTGTTCCCAAAAAGCCGAAATGCTCCCGGATTTTGTTTTCCAGAAATCTCAAGTACGGTTTTTTCAAAAGCTCCGGGTAATTGCAGAAAAACACGAATGTGGGGGGCTGAATAGACGTTTGGGTGACGTAATAAATCTTAATGTATTTCCCCCTGACCGAAGCCGGTGGTCGGGCTTTTATATCCTTTTCCAATTTCTGATTCAACTCCGAGGTTTCTATCCTTTTCTTTCTCTCATGATAGACCTGCGAAACCAAATCCAGGGTAGATTTCACCCGCTGTTTGGTCTTGGCCGAAATATAAATCAGCGGCACGAACCTCAAAAACGGTGCTTTCTGTCTTAATTGCTTGGTATAAAGATCAGCGGTTCTCCCATCCTTCTCAATAAGGTCCCATTTATTTATCGCTATCACCATGCCCTTTCGCAGATCATGAACCTCATTGGCGATCTTCAAATCCTGTTTCAAAAGTCCCTCCTGGGCTTCGATTAAAATCAACGCCACGTGGCATCTTTCGATCGATCTTAAGGTTCTCAGCGTGGTATAGTATTCCAGGCTTTCCTTTATCTTGGTTTTCCGCCGTAAACCCGCCGTATCGATCAGGGTAAAGGACTGACCATCTATTTCTATCTCCGTATCAATCGAATCCCTGGTGGTGCCCGGGGCTTCCGAGACTATCAGCTTATCCTCCCCTAAAAGAGCATTGACGAAGGAAGATTTGCCCACATTCGGCCTTCCGATCACCGCCACCTGGATGCTCTCCTTTTTTTCCTCATAAGCCGTTTCTTCCGGCAGCCCTGAAACGATCTGATCCAGAAGGTCGCCGATATTTCTGCCGGTGAGGGCGGAGACTCCGAGAGGCTCTCCCAAACCCAATCTTCTCAAGGGGTGTATATCATCTTCATCCTTGGCACTGTCCACCTTATTGGCGACCAGCAGCACCGGCGTTTCTGTCTTCTTAAGCCACCTGGCTATCTCCAGATCAAGCGACTGTGCTCCCACCTTTGCATCGACCAGAAAGAGGATCAAATCAGCTTCCGAAATAGCGATCTCCGCCTGGGCTTTCACCAGCCGTTCCATTTCATTTGTGCTGGATGGAACGTACCCGCCGGTATCGACTAAATAGAAGCTTTTCTTATTCCACGTCGTAGACGCATAATTCCGGTCCCGGGTTATCCCCGGCTTATCATCCACCACCGCTATTCGTTTCTTCAAGAGGCGATTAAACAGGGTGGATTTCCCCACATTGGGCCTGCCGATTATGGTAACAATTGGAATAGACATGGTCAATGGACTTGTAGTGAGCGAAGTGAATCTATTAACCGGATGAAACGGATTTCAGAGTTCTTTTCATTTCATCCCAAGCTGGATCAACACACGGGAGGATGATATAATCCATCTCACCTTTCTCTAATTCTCTGATTTCCATTCTTTGAATATCCCGATCAAAGTTTCCACCAGATCGTATGATCCGATTACTATCTTTTGTCCTGACTCTTTTTCCAAGCCTTCAGGTGTAAAATCATCCAAAAACAGACCATCTTCATTCAAGCAATTTGGATGATTTTACACCTGAAGGCTTGGAAAAAGAG
>CAYOSZ010000160.1:0-5829 GCA_964406715.1 uncultured Ignavibacteria bacterium
ACTGGAAACCCATTTAGGCTGGGCGGCTAAAAAGGGAGGATACTTTGTTTCGTGCCCGGTCTTCGACGGAGCCAACTTAGATGAGATCAAAGAAGCTCTCAGGAAGGAAAATCTGCCGGAATCGGGAAAGATCACCCTGTACGACGGGATGACCGGGGAACCATTTGACGAGCCGATCACCGTGGGATACATATATATGATGAAACTCTCTCATCTGGTGGATGATAAGATCCACGCCCGTTCCATCGGACCGTATTCTCTGGTTACTCAACAACCCTTGGGGGGAAAGGCTCAATTCGGAGGACAGAGGTTCGGGGAGATGGAGGTGTGGGCTCTGGAAGCCTACGGAGCCGCTTACACCCTACAGGAGATGCTGACGGTGAAGTCGGATGATGTGACCGGAAGGTCCAGAGTTTATGAAGCCATCGTAAAGGGAGAGAATCCACCGGAACCGGGGATACCGGAATCTTTTAACGTTTTAATCAAGGAATTGCAGAGCCTGGGACTGGACGTGGAGTTGGTGGAAAACTGAAGATCGGATGCTGGCTGATGAAAGATCAAATCCACACACACATATTTGGAAAAGTAGTTTTTTCCATAATCCCCGAAAGGGGAAAGGAGGTTTCTGATGGTTGAATTTCAACCAAAAAGCTTTAAGCGGCCATCGGACTTCTTCGCCATTAAGATTCAACTGGCGTCTCCCGAGACCATAAGATCGTGGTCCTACGGAGAAGTAACCAAACCGGAAACGATCAATTACCGGTCCTTCAAACCGGAGAGGGACGGTCTCTTCTGTGAGCGGATCTTCGGACCGGTTAAAGATTGGGAGTGCTCCTGCGGGAAATACAAAAGGGTCAGATTCAGGGGGATAGTCTGTGACAGGTGTGGGGTGGAGGTAACCCAGTCCAAAGTTCGTCGGGAAAGGCTGGGACACATAGAGCTGGCAGTGCCGGTTACTCATATCTGGTTTTTCAAATCCATTCCCTCCCGCATCGGGTATCTTTTGGATCTGTCCATAAGAGAGCTGGAGAAGATACTGTATTATGAATCCTACATCGTGATAGATCCGGGCAACACCCCTCTTAAGTATAAGGACATAATCTCTGAGGAGGAGTATGCCGAATTGGAAGAATCGGGTAAGGAATTTATTGCCAAGATGGGGGCGGAAGCCATCCTGGAGGTTCTCCGGCAGGTGGACGTGGAGGAACTCTCCATATCCCTCCGGGCCCAGGTGAAGATTGAAACCTCGGTTCAAAGAAAGAAGGATACCTTAAAAAGGCTCAGGGTGATCGAGGCCTTCAGGCAATCTCAGAACAAACCCGAATGGATGATCATGACCGTCCTGCCGGTCATTCCTCCGGATTTAAGACCGCTGGTCCCTCTGGAGGGAGGAAGGTTTGCCACCTCGGATTTAAACGATCTTTACCGTCGGGTGATCAACCGCAACAATAGATTGAAAAAGCTGATGGAGATAAAAGCGCCAGAAGTGATCCTGCGCAACGAGAAGAGAATGCTGCAGGAGGCAGTGGATGCCCTCCTGGACAACGGCAGGCGATCCCAATCCGTGCGGGGAGACTCCAAAAGACCCCTCAAATCGTTATCCGATCTTCTCGAAGGGAAGCAGGGAAGGTTCAGACAGAACCTTCTGGGCAAGAGGGTGGATTATTCGGGCAGGTCGGTGATCGTGGTGGGACCTGAGCTTAAAATCCATCAATGCGGGTTGCCCAAGACCATGGCCCTGGAGCTGTTCAAGCCCTTCATCATCATGAAACTGGAGGAGAAAGGGTACGTTCAGACGGTGAAGTCGGCGAAGAAGCTGGTGGAAAGGGAGCGACCGGAGGTATGGGATATCTTAGAGGAGATCATCCGGGATCATCCCATTCTTCTGAATCGGGCTCCCACCCTGCATAGGTTGGGAATTCAAGCCTTCTTTCCGGTTCTGGTTGAAGGGAAGGCCATAAAGCTGCACCCTTTAGTCTGCGCCGCCTTCAACGCTGACTTTGATGGAGATCAGATGGCCGTGCACGTACCTTTATCTTTTGAGGCGCAGCTGGAAGCCAAGCTGTTGATGCTTTCGGTGAACAATCTTTTAGCCCCCTCCAGCGGCAGGCCCATCGCCACTCCCAGCCAGGACATAGTATTGGGGTGTTATTACCTTACCAAGGAAAAGTCAGGACAGAAGGGAGAGGGCAAGATCTTCTCCTCCCCCGACGAGGTGATTGCCGCCTTCGACGCAAAACAGGTGGGACTGCATGCCGGGATCAAGGTCATGATCGAGGATAAGATCGTGAAGACCACCACCGGGCGAGTACTATTCAACCAGATAGTTCCGCCGGAACTGGGGTACTTCGACGACTTGGCCACCAAGGGGAAGGTGGCGGATCTGGTAGCCAGAGCATATCGGGAATTAGGGGCGTATCGTTCCTCTGCGTTTTTGGACGACTTAAAGAGGCTGGGCTTTGAATATGCCACCATCTCCGGAATAACCGTGGGAGTGGACGACATGTTGATTCCGCCGGAGAAAGAGGTTCTTATCGAAAAGGCGCGCAAAGAGGTAGAGAAAATATTGAAGCAGTATGAAAAGGGTGTGATCACCAATGGTGAGAGATATAACAAGGTGATCGACACCTGGACTCGAACCACCTCCGAGGTGGGAGAGGTGATGTTTGACCGGCTGAAGAAGGAAAGCCATGGATTCAACCCCATCTTCATGATGGCGGATTCGGGAGCCAGGGGGAGCCAGGAACAGATAAGACAGTTGGCCGGGATGCGAGGGTTGATGGCCAAGCCCCAGAAGAGAATCACCGGACAGATTGGAGAGATAATCGAATCTCCCATAGTGGCCAATTTCAGAGAGGGATTGGACGTGCTGGAATATTTCATATCCACCCACGGTGCCAGGAAGGGTCTGGCTGATACCGCCTTGAAGACCGCCGATGCCGGTTATCTCACCAGAAGGCTGGTGGATGTGGCACAGGATGTGATCATCACGGAAAAAGACTGCGGTACCATCCTGGGATTGAGTGTGTCCGCCTTGAAGGAGGGGGAAGAGGTGATAGAATCCTTAAGGGACAGGATCCAGGGAAGAGTGGCCTTGGAGGATCTATACGATCCCATTACCGGAGACCTTCTGGTTAAAGCCGGGGGGGATATCGATGATGAGGCGGCTGTGCGTGTGGACGAAAGCGGAATAGAGTCGGTGCGCATCAGATCCATCTTAACCTGCGAATCCAGGAGAGGAATCTGCGGCAGATGCTATGGGCGAAACTTAGCCACAGGGAACACGGTTGATTTGGGAGAAGCAGTAGGAGTGATTGCCGCTCAGAGCATCGGAGAGCCGGGAACTCAGCTGACCCTGCGGACCTTTCACATCGGAGGGACCGCCGCCAGGATCGCCGAACAATCCAAGGTGACCGCCAAAAGCAAAGGAAAACTGGTTTACCAGAACATAAAGTTTGCCACCAAGAGAAATGGAGATATGGTGGTGTTGGGAAGAGAGGGGGAGTTGGATCTGTTGGATGGACGGGGAAGGGTAAGGGCAAGATACATCGTTCCCTACTCTGCCATCTTACGAACCAAGAATAATCAGCAGGTGGAGAGGGATGACATCTTGTTCGAATGGGACCCGTACACACATACCATTCTGGCGGAACGTGCCGGTCATCTGCACTTCGTCGACATAATCGAGAATGAAAGCTTCCGCGAGGAGCTGGATGTGACCACCGGGTTGAGACAGAGGGTGATCATAGAGCAGAAGGAGAAACAGCTCCGGCCTCATATACAGGTCAAAGATTCCAAGGGGAAGAAGCTGGGTAACTATTCCATCCCCACAGGAGCTCATCTGTTAGTTCACCCCGTGGATAAAGTGGAAGCAGGAGATTTCTTGGTCAAGATACCGCGGGATATCTCCAAAACCCGCGACATAACCGGCGGGCTCCCCCGGGTGGCCGAACTTTTCGAGGCCCGGAAGCCCAAGGATCCGGCAGTGGTAACGGAGATCGACGGTTTGGTGGAATTCGGTAAGATCATCCGCGGCGCCACCCAGATTCTGGTCAAGGGATTTGGGGGTGAGGTTAGAGAATACCTGATACCTCATGGGAAGCATCTGAGAGTGCACGATGGGGATCAGGTCAGGTCAGGCCAGCGACTCTGCGAGGGTCCCATCGATCCTCACGATATCCTCAGAATTAAAGGGGTAAACGCCGTGCAGGAGTATCTGGAGAATGAGATCCAGGAAGTTTACCGACTTCAGGGAGTGAGGATAAACGATAAGCACATCGAGGTGATAGTAAGGCAGATGTTACAGAAGGTTAAGGTTGAAGACATCGGGGACAGCAATTTCCTGGAAGGCGAGCAGGTGGATAAACACAGGTTCAGAGAGGAAAACGAGAAGGTTATTGCGGAGGGAGGAGAACCGGCTACCTTCCAGCCTTTGCTTTTGGGCATAACCAAAGCTTCGCTCTCCACCGAGAGCTTCATCTCCGCAGCCTCGTTCCAGGAGACCACCCGGGTGCTTACCGAGGCAGCCATAAATGGAAAGACGGACTATCTTTTGGGTCTTAAGGAGAACGTAATCATCGGACAGCTTATTCCTGCAGGGACCGGCCTGGAAAAATACAGAAGCATAAGGATAAAAGAAAAAGAAGAGACCAAGGAGGAGGTCAAGATATTAGAGGAGATCGAGTGAGGGCATTCCCCAGCCCGCTGTGGTTGCTCAATAAATAGTAAAGAAAATGCTTGACATTTGATTAAAAGTGAATATAATAGAAGTCTATTTTGGCTTTCGGCTAGAAGGCACTAGCCCCAAAGCTCGTGGGCCGAGTTGGATGGCTCTACAGGATAAGATGGTTTGGAGGATCGATTTAATGGACAAAAGCAGGAGGATCTTTGCCGACCATAAACCAATTGATTAAAAAAGGAAGGAAGATCATAAAACGCAAACCCTCCACTCCCGCCATGCAGGGGTGCCCTCAGAAACGAGGAGTCTGTACCAGGGTTTATACCAGTACCCCCAAGAAGCCCAACTCCGCTTTAAGGAAAGTGGCCCGGGTGAGGCTGACCAATGGGATCGAGGTTACCTCTTACATCCCGGGAGAGGGGCATAACCTCCAGGAGCACTCCATAGTTCTGATCCGGGGTGGAAGAGTCAAGGATCTGCCCGGGGTGAGATATCACGTGATCCGGGGTACGCTGGATACCAGCGGGGTGGCCGATAGAAAACAGGGAAGATCGAAATACGGAGCCAAGAAGCCCAAAAAGACAGCTGAAGCTTAAAAATCTGAGAGGATCAATCTGCGCAGCGAGTTCTCTCTGTGGCAGAATTTTTTTATATTTAAGGGAAATTCTTTGAGGACGAAAAGATGCCGAGAAGAAAAGCGGCGGTCAAAAGGAAGAAGACGCCAGATTATAAATTCAAGGACGTCATGGCCGGTCAGTTTGTTAATTACCTGATGCGAAAGGGAAAGAAGAGTGTGGCGGAGAACATATTTTACAGCGCCATTGATGTTCTCACCAAAAAGACGGGCCAGCCGGGGATAAACGTATTCAAGAAGGCTCTGGAGAGCGTACGTCCCATCCTGGAAGTAAAACCTCGCCGGGTGGGGGGTGCCACCTATCAGGTGCCCGTGGAAGTCAGATCGGACCGAAGCATCGCTTTAGCCATGAGATGGATAATAGGTTATTCCGAACAAAGGAGCGGGCGATCCATGGCAGAGAAGCTGGCGGAGGAGCTCTTGGCCGCTTCCAAAAACGAGGGATCCTCCATCAAGAAAAGGGAGGATACCCACAAGATGGCCGAAGCCAATAAGGCTTTCGCCCATTTCAGATGGT
>CAYOSZ010000161.1:0-5804 GCA_964406715.1 uncultured Ignavibacteria bacterium
CGAACCAAAATCTGGGGCAGTTTAACCATAAACTTGATCTCAAATTCTATTGTTTGCTGGGGAAGCAGGGGGTAAGGGATGGGCAGCTTCATGATGGTCTCATCTATGATCACCTTATCCGTTAAATCCTGCCCTCCCACCAATCCCACACATTCGACTTCAATAAATCCCCGATATTTTTCATCCTTTTTGACTCTCTCGGGAAACGGACTCTCCCTCATAAGGGTGGTGGTGTCGTTCCGGAAGGCATTGGGATAAAGATGAAGTAAAAGCGT
This sequence comes from uncultured Ignavibacteria bacterium, assembly GCA_964406715.1. Lineage (GTDB taxonomy): Bacteria > Zixibacteria > MSB-5A5 > MSB-5A5 > SM1-73 > SM23-73-3. Next base: position 276 of record CAYOSZ010000161.1, read on the forward strand.
GTCCACACTTCTGGAAGAGGTATTTACGAAGGTTAAGATCTCCTCGCCCCGAAGCTCCTTCCGGGACGCATCCAACCTTGCATCAATTCTGTAACAGGCGATCCGGGGAGCATGTTCTTCACCAGATAAGCGGACATGAGGGGATACGAGGTAAAAAGAGAGAAGAAAGACGACCAGCAATTTAGGAGGGAAAGAATGCATTCTTCAACTCAGGGATCGTAACGGAAAACAGTAAAGTCAATATCTTGGTGATGATTGATTTAATTGGCTTTCCCCAAACAAGAGGATTTTCGATTCCCTTCATCCGGCTCTGCTTTTTATTTTCCTCTTATCAAAGTACGGATATGTTTTTCCACCGAAGATGAAAGAGATTTCAGATTGTATCCCCCCTCCAAAACAGACACTAACCGTCCCTCACAGCATTCAGAAGCGAGTTTTACGATGACCTCGGTCATCCTTCTGTATCCTGCCTCGGTTAGATTTATTGCGGAAAGGGGGTCATCCTGATGTGCATCGAAACCGGCGGAGATGAAGATGAAATCCGGGGAGAATTTCAAAGCCAGAGGGTAAAAAATGTTTTCGAAGGCTTCGATATATTCCAGATCGCCGCTGCCCGCATACATGGGCATATTGAACGTGAAACCCGCGCCATCTTTATCACCCGTTTCGCTTTCGCTGCCGGTGCCCGGATAGTGAGGAAACTGATGAATGCTGAAGTAAAAAACCGAAGGATCGTCCCAGAAGATACTCTGGGTTCCGTTACCATGATGCACGTCCCAGTCCACTATCAAGACCTTCTGTTTGCCGAATTTCTTTTGAACGTATCTTGCGCCTACCGCCACGTTATTGAAGATGCAAAACCCCATAGCCCTGTCTCTTTCTGCATGATGCCCGGGAGGTCTTAATACGCAAAAAGCGTTCTTGATCTTTTGGTTCATCACCTGATCAACCGCCGCCAAAACCCCTCCTGCCGCCAAGAGAGCAATCCCATACGACTCCGGTCCCACATGGGTATCCGGATCCAGCATACCACCACCATTTTTACAAATACTTTCCACTCTCTTTATGTGGGAGGGATCGTGAACCGTCCCCAGCCACTCAACCGAAGCGCTATAAGGTTTAATATCTTTCAACCTGGACAAGATCCCCTTTTTCTCCAGATGAGCCATCAGGGAAGAAAGCCTTTGACCGCTTTCGGGGTGGTGGGCTCCGGAATCGTGCTTAAGGTAATCCGGGTGAAACACCAAACCGGTGGGAAGTGAAGCATCAACTTTTTTGTGATCTTTTATATTGTTTCTCTTGGCGTTCATTTTCTTGTCAACTTTCCTGTAAAAAGAAGGAACACCAAAACAGCAACCCATATATTTCGGTTGATTTCAAGCTCATCATGACTTTCTTCAATACCGTTCAAGTTGGTTTAATTAAACAATTTTTGGTGGGACTGTCAAGCCATTTAGGATACTTCTTCGCAAAATCAAAAGAATCATGGCGTGAGACCGAAAACCAATCCTCGAATTATATTGGAATATTATATTTAAAAGAAACCAACCGGCTGGGTGGTGAAGATACGTTACCTCTGCCAATTCATCCAGTGGAAAAACTGTGGGGTAAAGTTTTCCTTGGAAATGAACTACAGATGCAAAAAAACAAGCCCTGCCAGAGGGCTTGTTCTCGCTCTTCTATGATTAGGTTAAGACGATGACTTTTCTATTCCTTCAACATCCCCATGTATTCATTTTCATTGGTCAATATCTGGTAAGCTTTTTGAATATAAGGGTCGGTCTTCAACAGCACTTCCTCGTAATATGCGTTTTGACCATACAGATTGTGAAGGATGTCCCTCTTCAAGGACCTTTGGATGTACTCTATGCTCTCATCGAAATCGTCGGCTTTATCCTCCTCGATCAAACGTGCCAGTTCTTCAACCGCGCCGGAGAATCTACCCGGCTTTTCTTGTTTTTCGATTTGTCCCTTCAATGGCTCCAGATCCAGCTCCAGGGTGGATTTGTAGGTGAAGTCCTTTTCCTTGAGAAATCTCCTGAACTCCCCCAATATCTGATCGTCTATCTCAAAATCCCGGGGGATGTCGGGATGTTTGGCTATGTACGATACGGCGAAGTTGAAAAACATCGATTGTCTCTCTAAATTTATCTCAATGGGCTTCAGATCGGGTACCTCAACCTCGATGTCCGGAACTATTCCGCCGCCTCCGTAAACTTTTCTTCTACCTTGGGTATAGAACACTTCCTTTTCCGGAGCCTCCTTGATATCTGTTTCTTCCTCATCTTCACCCTCTTCTGTCGTCGGGCGCCTTTTGGCTATCTCCGGCTTCTGGATGCATCTCCCGCTGGGAACGTAATATTTGGCTATGGTCAGCTTCAAATAGGTGTCGTTGGGCATCCCGAATATCTGCTGAACCAAACCCTTTCCGAAGGTGGTATTTCCGACGATCACTCCCCTGTCCCAATCCTGGATTGCTCCGGAAACTATCTCCGAGGCGGATGCAGTTCCTTCATTTACCAGCACCACCAGGGGACCGTCGGTATAGACCGGCTCTCGGGTGGCATGAAACTCTCTTTTGACTTCGCTTCGGCCCTGGGTATATACAATCAGTTTGTCCCGATCCAAAAAGAGGTTCGAGGTTTCAACTGCTTGATCTAAAAGCCCGCCCCCATTGCTTCTAAGGTCAAATATCATCCCCTTTATGCCTTTGCTGTTCAAATCCTCTATGGCTTCTCTTAATTCCTTTCCCGAGTCCTTGGAGAACTTGGACAATCTAACGTAGCCGATTCCCCCGTCCATGACTCCATAGTAAGGTACGTTTTTGAGTTCAATCAACGCCCGCTCGATTTCATATTCCAGAAGCTCATCCACCCCTTCCCTTTGTATGGTCAGAACCACGGTAGTTCCCCTTTCGCCCCTCATCAAGCCGGAAGCTTCCTCGGTGCTCATTCCCTCGGTAGATTGTCCATCGATTTTGACCACCTGATCGCCTGCCCGAAGTCCCATCCGATATGCCGGTGTTCCCTCTATGGGGGATATGACGGTGATGAAATCGCCCCTCTTGGCGATGGTCATCCCCAACCCCTCATATTTTCCCTCAGTCATCTCCATCAATTGATCGTGAGCTTTGACATCCTGCAGGGTGGAAAAGGGATCCAGTGTCTCTATCATTCCCCTGATTCCGGCATAGGTCATATCCTTTGCGTCCACAGAATCCACATACTTTTGATTTATGTAAAAGGCAACATTGTCTAATAGCTTGACATAACCATAGATGGACTTCTCCTCATACTTTGGCACATCTTGAGTCTCCTCGGTCGCCTCTCCCAAACCCACCACCCAGATTATCGCAACCGAAATCAGAGCCAGTGCCAGAGCGACAAGTCCAAATTTCCTTTGTTCTTTCATCCGAAACCTCCAAATTTATATTTCGTTCCCAGGTTTAATCTAACGGTAATTTCTATTTTGTCAACATCAAAACATCTTCTTAAGGCTTCATATCTTTCTGGATACGCTCAAATGTCCGCTCTGATTGCTTTTGAAAGTAAAAAGCTTTTCCACTAAGTGGTTACAGCAAATATCAGACCGTCAAATCGGGCTTTCTCCCTTGGCTCGACATATCCTGTCTATCGCCTAAGCCGTTGTCTATCATAACATTAAGCGCAACGAGGAAAGGAATTACTTCAAGCAGAGGATAAACAATGGCAACACCAGTATGCAATCAGTTTCATGAATCCTGCAGAACCCAGGCAGGCGGTACTCCATATGTGATAAATGCTTTACGCTCTAACTATGGCTTCGCTTTCCATATATAAATCTTCGGTCTGCCCGTTTCTCCTCCATTACTTCCACGGCTTATTATACAGTTGTCAGAGCAAAATGGTTTCAGATACTGTCGATTTTCTTTTAATAGGATATCCAATACCGTGGAAATTCATATAGGCATCTTGTACCACAGCCGATTGTCCTAAAAGAAAAGCATTCAGCCTACAGTGCCTTTGAGGGGAATAAAAGAAACCCAAGGCAGATAAGGTTTATCAGCAGAATCATTGCCAGGGTGAAGGGGATGCCTAAGAGGGGTATGAGAATAGCGCAGGCCAGAATCGAGCTAAGGCTGGCGCCAAACAGATCTACCGAGTAGCCGGTTCCCGCCTTCCGGGTGGTTCTCTGCTTTAAAAACAGATGATTGGCAAAGGTAAACTCCATCCCTCCCAACAAGCCGGAAGCCGTTATGAGCCCAAGTAAAGGAATCATAACTCCGAGTTCCGAGGGAACAACTTCAGAGAATGCCCAGGTCATGACCAGAAGAGAGAGTATGAGCACCACCTGAAGAAGTTGAAGCCAGGCCAGCCCTTTGAATTTGATCTCTCCCCTTTTAGCTCTCCTCTGAATGATTGAAGTGCCCAGGGCAAGCCCCAACATGAAAAGGGTGAATATCAGCCCGATCATGGAATAGATGTATCCATGAAATATCTGAAACGACAGGACCACGATTATCTCCACGAATATGCTGGTGAAGCCTGCCACGAAGATGGCAGCCAGAGCAAGATTCGATGACTTTGATCCCCCCAGCATACACAGAAGAAAGATTATGGAAAACACAAAAACGGCACATACCGGAAACCACCCGGGACGAATTTGCGAAAGGAAAATCAATATCGGTTTTTCCAAAGACTTAAACTGTTTGCTCCACAGAATGCTGTTGTAAAAGTAGCATATCGGTTTTAGATCGTGATTTGTCGTACCCGTCTCTTCAGCAAGAGCCTTCTTTAGAAAAGCGATTCTGAATGGTGATAAGCGATCCGGCAAGAAATTCTCGTTTATGTAACGGGTGGAGATTTCTCTCTGCTTTAATCGTGTAACCAGAGTCTGCCAGTCGTCGAAAAGTATACCCTTGGTTTTCGAAGCCATAAAGACATTATTGGAACCGGGAAGAATCTTCACCTCCTCGAAGCTGGATTGGAGAGTTTTGTTAATCGAGGAAAGATAAAGGCTCAGCTCCTTGCTGATATAGTTTTCGGCTGAACTGACCTTAAACGAGAAGACTCCTTCTTCACTCAGGATGGATCTTATCATGCCGAAAAACTCACAGGTGAAGAAACGATTCAGCTGGGCGGTGTATGGATCAGGAAGATTCAGTATGATCACGTCGTAAGGCGTCTTTTCTTTGCTTCTGGATCTCTCCCTGACAAAAAGCCTGCCGTCGGCAAACTGAATGTGAACCCGGGGATCTTTTAATGACCGAACCTCTTCCTCCGGCAGAAGAGCTTCGCCGGTTCTGATAAGATCCGGGTCTATCTCCACATAGTCGATCTCCAAGCTATCGTATTTGAGTGCCTCGGCCAGCGCCCCTCCCATTCCCCCTCCGATCAGAAGCAGCCTTCGCGGATGAGGATGTTCTGAAAGGGCAAAATGAACCGCCTCCTCTGCAGAGAAATCGTCCGGGTACGAAAACAACATCAGCCCGTTCTGGTAAAAGGTTATCTGTTCATATTGTCTGGTCACCGATATATTGCCGTATCTGGT
>CAYOSZ010000162.1:0-5735 GCA_964406715.1 uncultured Ignavibacteria bacterium
CCGAGGATCTGTTCAAGGATTTGTTTAAAAAGAAGAAGAAATGAAAGGCGTCCATCGTCCGCAGTCCGCCGTCCACAGCAAGATAATAGCAAATTGTAGGTCGGGCTGTCGTAAGATGCGTATGCATTCATACGAACTGTCCGACAATAAAACAAACCTCACCCCCTTAGTCCCCCTCTCCTTACCAAGGAGAGGGGGAAACAGGGGGAGAGGTGAATAAAGGATTAAGGCTTTTATGATTCAGTTTCTGACTGACTTTTAGTCAGGTTTAGGATTTTACGCCACTAAAGTGGCTGGGAACGCCTTTTGTTATGAACCATACGGTTCATACCTTCGGTGGGATTCATAATAAAATGTAGTAGGTAGGTTTGTCATAGCTAAAGAGATAAGTGAGATATTTAAATCATATAATCGGCATCCTGGTTTTCATCATTGTCCTCTTTCCCCGACTCTCTGTCTCCCAACCCACCTTACAGGTTCCGCATTTTAAAATTTTTGCCCATGACCGGAATCTATCTGAAGAGGTGAGGGTGATATTGGAATCGTCCTATCAGAAGATATCTGAATTTGTAGAGGATTCTCTGACCGGAACGGTGAGCGTTTACGTGGTGGACACCGATGAGGAGTTTGCCTCAATGGTGGGGAACGGATTTCCTGACTGGGGCATAGGATGCGCCATACCATCCCGCAGCATGATCGTTTTGAAATCTCCCTTACGTTTCAAATATAATCCTTCATTCCCCCAGGTGGTTAATCATGAGTTAGCCCATATATTCATGGGACGGCTCTCCAGGGGAAAAGGAGTTCCCCGCTGGATGGATGAGGGTTTTGCCATGTACCATTCTCACCAGTGGAGGATCGGGCAGGAGGTGATCGTGGCGCGTGCGGTTTTGACCGGCTCGGTTCTGTCACTGTCGGAGATCGAGTCGGTTAATGCCTTCGAGGAAAGCAAAGCCCAGCTGGCATATACCGAGAGCTTCCTGGCGGTATCGTACCTTTATGGCGAATACGGAGAGGGGACAATTAAGGAGATAGTAGGTCACCTGGCAAACGGCACCAGCCTGGATCTGGCATTCTTGAGAACCATAGGCTTAAGTTATTTCACCTTTCGGTTGAACTTTGAAGAGTACATCCAGACCAAATACAACTGGGCCAGCTTTCTGGGTGATACATTCCTCTTCTGGATAGGACTTGCTTTTTTGGCCGTGTTCCTCTATCTTTTTAAAAGACGACGCACAAGAAGGAAGTTGAAAGAATGGGAGTTGGAGGAAGAAAAAATAACGAAGAGAGATGAGCTCACGGACGATCAAGCATAGAATCGAATACTGGATTACCTATATTGTGGGTGCATGTACCAGAATTATCCCCTACCGTCTGGCACTTGCCCTGGGGTCTTTTTTGGGATGGATGGCTTTTGACGTCCTGAGAGTGAGACGAAGAGTCACTCTGATCAATCTAAAGAATTCATTGGGCAAAGATGAAAAAGAGCTGGTTAGAATCGGACGCCGTTCTTACCGGAACATAGGAAAGTCCATGGTGGAGTATTCGCTGTTTCCTTCCTTAAATAAGGAAAAAATCTCCAAACTGGTGGAATTTGAGGGGACAGAGCATTTTGATGAAGCATTGAGAAGAGGAAAAGGAGTGGTGGTGGTGGCAGGGCATTTTGGAAGCTGGGAATTGATGGGAGCAGCTACAAGTCAAAAAGGATATCCGGTCGATTTTCTGGTGGGGGAACAACATAATATTCTGGTGGATGGTTTGATGAATGATTATAGAAGATCGGTGGGAATCGGGATAATTAAAATGGGAGCAGCGGCCAAGGGAGTGCTCCGAGCCTTGAAGGATAATAGGTTTGTGGCCATGCTCTCCGATCAGGATGCGGGGAGCGATGGAACGGTGGTCGAATTTTTCAATCGTCCCGCATCCACACCCAAAGGTCCGGCTGCTTTTGCCTTAAAGATGGATGCTCCCATCATCATGGCATTTATAATCAGAAACAATCACGGAAGGCAAAGAATAATCATAGAGAAACCCATTTACGGTGAGACCACCTCGGATAAGGAAGACGACATCAGAAGATTAACCCAGGCTTATACCCGAATGTTGGAAGAATACATTCGCAGATATCCGGATCACTGGTTCTGGCCTCACCGCCGGTGGAAAAGCACGACCAAAGAGTATTAGTCAACGGATGGAACGGATGACCTCTACCCGGCCCTACGGGTCTTCGATTTCCCCATCTCCACAAATGTGGAGAGAGGGATTAAGGGAGTGAGGTTGAAACATATGAATGGAAAGCACGACTAATAAGTATTAGTCAACGGATGTAACGGATTAAACGGAAGAAGTCGTGAAAACTTCACGTATGTCCCCTCTTATTATTAAGGAAAGGAGATAGGGGTGAGGTTTGGAGTGCAAAAGCTCGCTTTTGCGATTTTAAAATTCAAATGTGTCCAAATGTCGATTTGTCAAAAACTCAAGGAAACCGCACCCCGCCTTGGCGGGGTGCGCTCCGGTTATTGAATGGAACCTAAACGAATCCTGATTGTTCAAACTGCTTTCTTAGGAGATGTGATTCTCTCCACTCCACTGATAAAAGCTCTAAGAGAGCTTTTCTCCGATTCATTTATCTCTTTCTTGCTGATTCCCGAAACGAAAAACATTCTGGAAAACAATCCCCGAATAGACGAGATTTTAATCTACGATAAAAGGAAGAAAAAGGGATTGGGGAGTTTCCTCAAAGTCATGGCCGAGATAAGAAAAAGAAAATTTGACCTGGCGATGATACCGCATCGCTCTTTACGAAGCGCTCTTTTAGCTTTTCTTTCCGGTATACCGCAGAGGATCGGTTTTAACAAAAGCGCAGGGTCTTTTCTTTTCACCAATCGGGTAGTTTATCCTAACAGCATTCATGAGGTGGACCGGAACCTTTCTTTGCTTTCCATCTTCAAGCCTTCTCTTACAGACAAGTCACCGGAACTCTTTCCCTCCCCTGAAGATTTCTCCTATGCCCGCAGGCTGCTGCGCGATTCTGGCATTGGGGAGAAGGATAAAATAGTGAGCGTTGCTCCAGGTTCGGTATGGGCAACCAAAAGGTGGCTCCCCAAAGGATTCGCCGAGGTTTCGGATCTTCTTCAGAGTAAGGCAAAAGCTAAGGTGGTTTTCCTGGGATCAGAGGAGGACAGAGTCCTCTGCGAGAGGGTAGCAGATCTGATGAAGAACAAGCCGGTGATTTTAGCCGGAAAGACGAACATCTTACAGTCAGCTGCCATCATCTCATTTTGCAGGGTGGTCCTTTCCAACGATAGTGCTCCGGTGCACATAGCCTCCGCCATGAAAAGACCGGTGGTGGCGATCTTCGGCTCCACCATCCCGGAATTCGGTTTTGCCCCCTACGGCACGGGTCATACGATAATCCAGAAAAAGATAGAATGCCGCCCCTGCGGGATACATGGAAAAGCGGAGTGTCCCAAAAAACATTTCAGGTGTATGAGAGAGGTCACAACAGAAGAAGTTTTTCAAGCCGTTCTCTCCCGGTTGGAATAGTACAAGGAGTAAAAAATGCTCAGGCATGTTTCCAAAGAATTGAAGAATCATGCTCCGTTTACTATTTTCGGGGCAATTACCGGAATAATCATAATGGCGTTCTTTCAAAATCTCCCCCAAAGAACCTCTTACAACATTTTCTACGTTCTTCATCCCATGCACGTTCTGCTGAGCGCCCTGGTTACCGCAGCCATATACAGACTGTACAAATATGGACGGGCCAAGAACAGATCCAAACTCTGGATTCTGCTGGTAATCGGATATTCAGGTTCGGTCGGCATAGCAACCATGAGCGATTCGATAATACCATACCTGGGAGAATTGCTGCTGGGATTGCCCAACCGGGGAATACATTTAGGTTTCGTGGAGGAATGGTGGCTGGTGAATCCCCTGGCGGTAATCGGCATCACCATCGCTTATCTCAGTCCGTCGACCAAGTTTCCTCACTTCGGTCACGTTTTGTTGAGCACCTGGGCGTCATTGTTTCACATTATCATGGCCATGGGCCAAACCTTAAACTGGTTTTCATATGTAGTCATTTTCTTCTTTTTGTTTCTTGCCGTGTGGCTGCCGTGTTGTGTAAGTGACATTGTGTTTCCTCTTCTGTTTGTAAAAGATTCAGAGAGCAAGATGAATCATGTTCTAAGCGCAGATTGAAATCATTATGGAAAGCAACAGCAGCCCAGCCGGAATCCTAATCCGTGTGGGGAGCTTTTGGCATTAGCCGCAACCGTGAGCGGGTCTCATCTTACCTGCCTGGGGTAATTAAAAACGGGTGATACCTTCAAACGCCATGCCTCAATTCGAAATCACGGTAATCGGAACCGTAAATAAGGATACCACAATCTTCCCCGACGGAAAAACAGCGAAAGGTTTCGGAGGGATTTTGTATAATATGTCCGCTTTATCAGAATTGGGAGGTCGTGGTATGAAAATCTATCCGGTGTGCAATGTGGGATATGACGTGTACGGTCAGGTAAGGGAGATTCTAAAAAAGTATGACAACGTCAAATCGGACGGGATATGTAAGGTGAGAAGAAAAAACAACCACGCGCGTCTTTTGATCGACCAGGAAAACCAAAGGCAGGAGATACTTCAAAACAGAGTTCCGGCATTGAGCTTCTCCCGCATCAGATCCTTTCTTGACGTTGAAGTGATCTTAGTCAATTTCATCTCCGGCTTCGACGTGAGCCTCAATACTCTAAAAAAGATTCGACAACACACGAATGCTTTGATATTTTTGGACATACACAGCCTCTCCCTGGGAATACACAAGGATGGCAAGAGATTTTTCCGGACTCCCGGGAAATGGAGGGAATACGTACGACAAGCCAATATAGTGCAAGCCAATTTGCTGGAATTGAATACGCTTGCCGGAAAAACCTTGGAGAGCTCAAGGGAACTTAAGGATTTCGGAAATCAGATTTTGAGTCTGGGACCTGAGGTATTGCTGGTAACCATGGGACCAGAGGGGGCACTCATGATCTATAAAGAAGGGAAGAGCATTAAGATGAAAAAGAGTGCCGGCATAGAGGTTTCAAGGTTTAAAGATGCTACCGGATGCGGCGACGTTTTCTCGGCAGGGTTTTTGGTATGCTATCTTCAAACCAAAAATCTCAAAAGGTCCCTCGATTTTGCCAATCAGGTGGCAGCAGAGAAATGCAGAGTACTCGGGGCGGATGATGTGGCCAGGCTGCTGAGAGAATACGCTAAGACCGTCAATTGAACTCGGAAGTCAAAGTACAGAGTTACCAATAAGGCCCGGAGTGTCCGGCTTTGGCCGGGTTACAGGTATGCCCAGGATTGTACCACACAGTCTGACCAACTAGTTTGCCCGGAATTTCAAGCTCTAGCTTGGTTCGGATAAAGTCTTTTGATGTTTACAATACATATTTCCTGAACAATCTTTGCAAGACTCGCAGGACATTATTATAACCTCCTTATTTCTTTTCTCCCATTTATCCAACCATCTTGATAATCAACAAGAGCAGGGCCAGATATTTTTATTACTCTATAATTTATTTCATTCCAATTCATATTATTGGTTGCCCAGTCTATTATTTCATATGGATCATTTTCTAATACCTTATAAGAATTTTCTATGGCTTGTTGTATAGGAATATTATCAATTTTTGCATAGTATGAAGATATATCTTCAATTATTGTATCAATTGGTACACCCCATTCTG
>CAYOSZ010000163.1:0-5721 GCA_964406715.1 uncultured Ignavibacteria bacterium
TAATGTAACCGAAAGAAAACGATATGCAACAAAAATATTAAGAGAGGTACATTTACGACATAAACGTTGGCTCTTGTCCAAATAAACAAGCAGGAAAGGATTCGATCACCGCCAAGGCGGGATTTTCAATGAATCGAGCGACTACAAGAAGAACACAAAGGGTGACGACCGTTTGACATTTCGCCTATCTAAGATTAAATAGAGCCCTGTTAAGATATGGCAGGGGAGAGGGGGAAAACGATAGTTAGTTTCTATAAAAGTTGTGATCTCTTTCTTATGGCCCATTCAATGGACAAACAGAGGACGAATATGGCCAAAAACAGCGGATGATTCCAGAGGGAAATCTCTTTGGTCCTTTGTTTTTCTTTTTCTATCAGTTGCAGGTCGTTGACCAGCCCTGCTATCTGTTCCTTTTCGTAGTATTTTCCTCCGGATACTTCCGCCACTCTCCTCAACAGATCGAAATTCGTCTTCAGGTCGGAGTCCTCCACGCTGTATTCCTCCACCAGGAATTCACCCCTTTTGGTGCCGATTTGCTTGCTGTCACGGAAAACCTTGCCCTCAAAGGAATAATTTCCGGGTGGGAGAGCCCTCAAAGAAGCAGCGTAGTCACCCAGATCATCTAAGCTCAAGTTAACCATCTCTGAATCCGGCGAAGCCTCCCCTTTGACGTTTGCCATAACCGAGGCGTCCTTTATCTTCTGATAATTCTGATCGAATATCTTGGCTTTTAAAGTTATCCGCTCTCCGCCCCGGTAAATTGTTTTATCGGTGAAGAAATTTATCAAATCCATGTCTTCTCTCACCACCAGCCACCGGATGGAATTATTCCAGAAGGTCTGGTAGATTCGGTTATCCTTCCCTATCCCCCACAGAAGAAAATCCCATCTCCAGAATGGCGTGGCCGCTGTTGCCATCACCTTTCCTCTTCCGTAATTTTTTACCACGATGCCGGGGGAGAAGAGAGCCGGATTCGATGGATCTCTGAACCCCGCCAGATTGGTGGCATCCTTTGCCGCCGAGCCGAGTACGGCAGCCCCCAAAAACGGTGGGAGGTCAGACCACAGCTTTTCGTTCTCCTCCAAGTTTTCCGCCAAACGGGTAACCGGATGCAGTTTGCCTTCCTCCGTCAGCTTCAGATTGAGATTGGCGGGGGAAAAGGAGACATCTCTTCCTGCGGGATCGAAAGGCAACAGGGACGCGACCTCCATAAAACCATAGCTGTCCATAAACTCCTTCCCCAAAAGGAATAGAGCCGATCCGCCTGTGCTGAAGATGAAGTCCTCGAGCTGCTTCTGGTGATCCTTCAAAATGAATCTGGGGGGATCGACGAAAATCAGAATATCAAATGAGCCTAATTGTGTTTCCCCCTGGGGAAACCTGCCCAGGAGGGGCTGCCTTTTTTCTCCATAGATCAATGCTTCAAGCTCAACGTTTTTATCCCTCTCCAGTGCCCTTTTCAGGAAAGTGTATTCCCAGTTCAGGCTTCCGGTGATGAGAAGTATCTTGATTTTGCTCTTTAAGACTTTGATGGTAAAGGAACGCTGGTTATTCTCCTTAACCGATTCCCCTTCTGAAACGGGAATTGTCAGATCATATCGATGCAAGCCTGCCTGTTCCGGAGTAATGGCAAGTTCAATGCTCTGGGTTGCACCGGATTTGCCCAGGCTCAAGTTTTGCTGGGCTAAAACGTTTTTATTCTCTTTCATTGAAACCGGAGTCTTGGAGTCATCAAAACCGGTTTGGGAAACGTCTACCTGAATGGGAATTCGATCCCCCACGTATCCAATGTCGTTGTACACTATCCTTTCTATGGATACGTCCCTGGAAAGAGTGTACTGTCCCACCCCGCAGGTGTAAATGGGCACGTTCATTGATCTCGCTACCAGCACCGGATCATCCCCCAGATTATGTGCGCCGTCGCTTAAGATGACCATTCCAACCAAATTCTCCTTCTGGAAAATTTTTCCCACCGACTCCATGGCTCCTCCTATGGAGGTGGCGGTCCCCAGGGAGTCCGGCAGTCTTTTCCTTAGGTCAAGTGGCAGAATGGAGTCGGCAAAGGCGAATGTCTCCAGTTCGGCCCGGGACGAGATTTTGTCAAAAACGTCGTTTTGCAGTAAATTCTGCATTTCATCCATTCTCTTGACGTCGGCTGTGCCCAGATTCATGCTGCGGGAGGTATCCAGAAGCAAAGCTACCATTGGTTTCCGGGCGTGGCTTCTGGCAATGGTCAAAATCGGTTCGGACAAAACCAGAAATAGCGAGAATAAGGCCAGGATCCTCAAGCCCAAAAGCAATGTTTTTTTTCTTTTGCTGAGGGGCGGGAAGGTATGCCGATAGGTGAGGATGGCCAAGATGAGAGCCAGGATGAAAAGAACGATGACCACCAGCAGATTGCTCTCCTGAAGATTTAGAAATAACTTACTTATTCCAAACAAAGGATTTTTCTCCTTCTAAGGACTTATACACAATACGGAGTAACTCCCATAGGTGTTTTCAAAATGCAGCCTGCCGTCGATTATCGCAAGACGGCATCTGCTGGGAGATAATGAGGGAGAGCTTAAGATATTTGATTTCTACGTTCTGAAAGGCAAAAGACCAGAAAGCTGCATTTATCTTTCTCTTCGAATCACAAAGCCGACCAGATCCTGAAGAGCTTTTTTGTATTTTGAATCCTTCAGATCGGAAAGATAATCCAGTGCCTTATCTCCAAAGAAGCTGGCTTTATTTTGGGCATATTGCACCCCCCCGTTGCCTTTTATCAGGGAGAGGATCTTATCAAAGTCTTTTTGATTGAAGTCGTTTTCCAATAACTTTAAAATTCTTTTCCTGGAGCGGGGATCACATTCTCTCAAGGTATGTATCAGCGGCAAAGTGCTTTTTCCCTCCTTCAGATCGTTGCCCAGCCCCTTGCCCGTCTTTTCGCTCTCACCCACCCAGTCCAAAAGATCATCGGTTATCTGGAAGGCCATACCCAGATTTTGTCCGTACTCCTTCAAGTTCCGTTGTACCTTCTTTTCAGCTTTTGTTGCTACGGCACCGGATTCACAGGAGGCGGTGAAGAGAGAGGCGGTTTTTTCGGATATGATTTTAAGATAGGTTTCCTCGTCCAAGTCAAAGTTATGGCTCTCCTGAACCTCATTCATCTCCCCGATGCTTAAGTTCTCGGTTGCCCGGGAGATAGTGGAAAGAAGGGAAGGTGACTTCGTTTCAACTATCAGTCTCAGTGACTTCGCCAGAAGGAAATCGCCCATCAACACCGAGACTAAATTGTTCCACTTGTGATTCACCGAGACCTGCCCTCTTCTCACCTTGGATTGGTCTATCACGTCATCGTGCAGTAGCGTGGCGGTATGGATGAACTCGATGGCCAGCGCCACGTTCATCACCTGTGGATTCGAGGCCAGATCAGCTTTGGAGTTTAGGCATCCGCCGAAGGACAGAAAAACCATAGCCGGTCTGAGCCTTTTACCCTTCCGGTTGACCAGATGGCGAGCCACCTTTGAGATCAGAGAAGAATCAGAGATCAAATTCTCCTTCAGCTTCTGATCAAACAGGTTGAGTTCCTCTTTTATCGGCGAAAGTATCGAAGTTATGTCCATCTCTAAAAATAGGTTAGCATTTAATGGCACAAGACTAAAGTGCCGCAGTTACTTTGGCTGAATAATATACGCTTTCCCGGATAAAAGTCAAACAAAAAACCACCAGGATCCTGATCTAAACAACTTAAATTGGGCCCCGGCTCGAAGATTCTACCAAGTATGCTTGGTTGAGGGTTTGCCATTTCAATCGGTTTTGTGTTCTTTGACAACCTGAGAATGATATTCACGGAAAGCCTGCTTCACCTCATCTAAGGTTTCCAGGGAAAAAAGCTTGAGCCTGAGCTCCTTGGAACGGGGCGTTCCCCTGGTATACCAGACTAAATGTTTTCTCATGGTTTTAACACCCGCACCTTCTCCCTTTGCCTTGACTGAAAGCTCCAGATGCTCAAGGCAGAGATTGATTCTCTCGTCGAACGACGGCTCAGGCAAAAGCTCCCCGTATCTCAAAAAGTGATTGGTACGGGAAAATATCCAGGGATTTCCAAAAGCACCTCTACCGATCATTACCGCATCGCAGCCCGTCCGCTTCAGCATGTTTTTCGCATCTTCTGGAGAGAAGACGTCACCGGATCCGATCACCGGTATGGTCACCTCTTTTTTGACTCCGGCGATTATATTCCAATCCGCTTTCCGTGAGAAACCATCACTCTGGGTGCGGGGATGGACGGTTATAGATGAGATTCCGCGCTTTTGTGCGATTTTCGCCACCTGGATGGCCACCAGGTTGTCCTGATCCCAACCACTTCTGATCTTCACGGTTACCGGCACCTTGGATAATTTTATTACTGCCGAGAATATCTTCTCCAGAAGAGCTAAGTCTTTAAGCAGGGCTGCTCCTTCGTTTTTCTTAACCACCTTTTTCACCGGACAACCGCAGTTTATGTCAATCAAATCCGGCTTGAAGTTGTTTATCCTCTGGCAGGCTAAAGCCATCCTCTCCGGATCGGAGCCAAAGATTTGAACGCCGATCGGTCGTTCTTCGGGACTGAAGTCAAGGAGCTTGAGGGAGCCGGCACCACCCCTTAATAGCCCTTCGGCTGAAATCATCTCGGTATAAACCAGGGCAGCACCGAACCGTTTGGCAATGATTCGAAAGGGGCTGTCGGCAATCCCGGCCAAGGGAGCTAAAATCACCTTTCCGGGTAAAGTCAAGTTTCCGATTTTCATGTCGACAATATAATAAAAACCGATCGGGGGTGCAATCAACTATAAGTCTGTCTTTGCTATCGACTTAATTAAGAAATCCGACCGGATCGACTAAATAGATTGACAAGAGTTCAAAAGCAGGTTATTCTTCTATACCAGAAACGTAAAACAAGGGGGAAAGATGCCCGAGATTTTAGTCAAGTACGAGGATAAAGTGATAGAAAGAGTGGTGACCCAGAAGAAGAGGATCAGCATCGGACGAACGGCAGACAACGACATAGTCTTAGACAACAAGGGGGTTTCCAGAAAGCATGCCATAATTGAATTCGACGAAAATTCCGCCCTGGTCATGGATAACGAAAGCTTAAACGGTGTCTTTTTGAATAACCGGAAGGTGAACGAGGAGGTGCTGAAGGACAAGGACCAGATCACCATCGGTAAGTTCGACTTAATCTACCATCAGGATGCACCCAAGGAGATGCAATTTGCCGAGTTAGATGGCACCATGGTGTTGAAGACCCGAAAACAAAAGGAGCTTCTGGAAAAGGACAAACAGGCCAGAAAGGTTACCAGCGTTGCCGGCGGGTCGGTTCTTCTGGGGGAGGCGCATACCACGGGGAAACAGTTTTCGCTGAACAAGCCGGTAATTACCTTGGGGAGGGCAAAATTCGTGAACGTGCCGGTCAAGGGTTTTCTGGTGTCCAGGATTCAAGCGAAAATAGTCAAAGACAAAGATGATTTCGTGTTGGTAAATGTAGGACGCTGGAGCAAGACTAAGGTAAACGGGGAAAGCACTCGAAGGCACCGTCTCAGAAACGACGACCTGATAGAGATAGGCAAATCCGTGTTTCGATTCGTGCAGGGAAGCAAATGAGATATGGATTCTTCTCAGACGTACATTCCAATCTGGAAGCCTTGAAGGTGGTAGTGGCAGACTTCCAGAATGAAAAACTGGACCGGATATTCTTTT
>CAYOSZ010000164.1:0-5692 GCA_964406715.1 uncultured Ignavibacteria bacterium
CTGTTGTATGCGATCTTGCTCCCATCCGGGGAGAGCGAGGCAAACCCCGATTCCGGAAGCTTCAAAGCCTCCGGAAATCCACCCTGGATGCTTATGCGATATAGCTTGGAGGTGGGAAAAGCCTCACGACCGGAGCGAAACAAAATCTCCTTGCCGCCGGGATACCAGTCCACCACCCAATCGTCAAAAGTCACTCCACCTGATGGCTGGCTGGTTCCGGGGCGATAGGTGAGCCGCTTCGGCTCCCCACCCTCTGCCG
The DNA here is from genome assembly GCA_964406715.1 of uncultured Ignavibacteria bacterium. GTDB lineage: Bacteria > Zixibacteria > MSB-5A5 > MSB-5A5 > SM1-73 > SM23-73-3. The sequence continues at coordinate 260 of CAYOSZ010000164.1, forward strand.
GCATAACATAGGCGTCTCCGTTGCCGTCATATGCGGCGGTAAAGGCTATCTGTTTGCCGTCCGGTGAGAACTTGGGGAAGGTCTCATATCCTTCAAATGAGGTCAGCCTTTGTGCCAAACCTCCTTCGGACGATACCGTCCACAGGTCCCCGCCATACACGAAGACAATCTTGCTCTGGTGTATGTCCGGAAACCGCAAGAGTCGTCCTTCCTCCGCCAAGGCGAATTGGGACAGAAAAACGAACAAAACCAATCCAAGCAGAAAAGCTTTTGAAGTCCTCATGCTCAGACTCCTGTCTTTTTAGGGTTAATAAAGAAAGAGGGAAAGCTTGATTTTTCGAAGGACAATTGTAGAGGTCTGATAAAACATGCAATTTATTAAGTCAGCTTCAACACCAAACGGGATAATTTAATTCTCGAACACCAACACCCGGTTATAATATACATTTTTTCCAGTAGAAAAGTTTATTTTTTCTTCATGGGGGAGTCCCCTTTTCGTAACCGTCAACCGATCGCCCATTTTAGCCTACAAGGTGTTTATAACCAACAGAAGACAGAGCCCTTTGTCACTCTCTCACCGGATAAGGAGGCCTTTGGGGGAGCTCCTTCGGCTCCTCTTTAAGTTTCTTCATGATTATCTCAATCGCTTTCTCTAATTGAGGGTCACGGCCCAGGATGACCTGATCCGGCAGATTGTCCACTTCGATATCGGGATCCACCCCGTAATTCTCCATGATCCATTGGCCGTCCATGCCGAAGGGGGCAAACTCCGGCACGGTGACGTAACCTCCTCCCAAAAGAGGAGGAAAACCACGTATGCCCACCACCCCTCCCCAGGTGCGCTTGCCGACGACGGGTCCCAGTCCATATTCTCGGAAGAAGTAGGGAAAATTGTCACCGTCCGAGGCGGAATACTGGTTGGCAATGCAGACCATGTGTCCGTATAAGGCACCGCCAGGGTAGGTGTAATCACTGGCGTTTCGCGAACCCCCCATTCCCACAACTTCACGGCGCAGCCTCTCCAATATCATTTCCGAAACGAACCCTCCCCCATTGTATCGCACGTCAACGATAAGTCCCTCCTTCTTGACCTGGGGGAAGAATGACTCGGAGAATTCGTTCAAGCCCCCACCTCCCATGTCGGGGATAAAGATGTACCCCACCCTTCCACCGGTGGCTTCCTCCACTTTGCGGCGATTGTTCTCCACCCAAAAGCGGTATCTCAAGTGGTACTCGCTTGCAATGGGTTTGACCGTTACTTCCCTGGCGCCATCCAGCGAAGGTTTCGAATTCACCTTTAAGGTGACCGTCTTGCCCACGGTATTCTCAAACAGGCTGTAAGGATTGGTAGGGTACTGAAGAGCGATATTGTCCACCGCCACTATGTATTCCCCCTCTTCCACCTCCACGCTCGGCTCGGTTAAAGGAGAGCGCAGGTTCTCCTTCCAGTTCTCTCCGGGATAGATTTTCTCTATCCGATAAAATCCGGAAGAGGGATCCGGCTCCCAGTCGATGCCCAAAAGCCCGGTTTCGACCACATCCACCCTGGTTCCCTCCCCTCCGGCTATGTAAGTGTGGGAACAACAAAGCTCACCGATCATCTCTCCCAGGATGTAGTTTAAATCGCTTCTGTGTGCCACGTGGGGGAGTAGTTCTCCATACCTGGTGCGCATCAGCTCCCAGTCCGTGCCGTGCATGTTGGGGGCATAAAAGAAATCTCGCTGCCGCCTCCATACCTCGTTGAATATCTGCACCCACTCCTGCTGGTGGTCCAGCCTCATCTCCATCCGATCCAGTTTCAGGACACCGTCTCCCACCTTGAGTTCACCCGGCCTGGCATCCACCATCCCGAATTTATCTCCGCTTTTGTAGATGATCTTCCGGCCGTCTTGAGAAAGATCATATCCATCCACCGGCGAGAGCAGAACATGGTCCTTTCTTTCGTCCAGATCGAACAGGTGCAATTCGCCCTGGGGACCTGGTTTTCCGCCGGTAAGGGTCCAGGAGGGAAAGGAGAGATAAAATATCTTCTCTTTGCCTGCTTTAAGTCCGGAGAAGTTCCCCGGATCCGTGGGTGCTGCCACCACGCGCTCCTGGATTTCCTCAACGTCGATTTTGATCTTCTCCATAACCCCGGGCTTCTTTTCTTCTCTTTCCTCTCTCTCCTTTTTCTCCTTCTTCCATTTTTCATCAGGAGCCTCCGCCTCATCGCTCTGAGGAGCAAAGGGAGACAGGCTGTCTGCCTGGAGAGTCACCACATAGATCTTGGTCATGTTGTTGTAGGTGAAGGTAGGGTCAAAATGGCCCATCTGGGGATTGAAGTCACGATTGGACAAAAAGTAGAGATACTTCCCCTCCGGGTCGAAGACCGGCTCCGAATCATCCGTGAAATCATCCGTCAGCCGGTGGATTTTCTTATCATCCAGAGAGTAGAGGAATATAGAGGAAAAGTTATTTTTAGCCGGCTTGGCGTAAGCAATCCATCTGCTGTCCGGCGACCAGGAATAATCCACAATCTCCCAGTTCCTGGTGCTGTCGACCAAAATGGTCTTTTTGTCCTGGACGCTCGTGTAATAAAGCTTAAGATCTTTGTCTGCAAACAACAGTTTCTTGCTGTCCGGCGACCAGACCGGAGCAAAACGATAGCAGTGCCCATCTGTGGTTATCCTTACCTCTTTCCCCTTTCCGTCCTGCGGAACGACGTACAGCTCGTCCTCGCCGGTCTTGTCCGACAGGTAGGCAATCTGATTCCCGTCGGGCGACCAGACCGGATTCTTTTCCCGGATGCCGCTGGTATTGCTGAGATTTCTGGTGTTCCCCTTTTCCGCCGGGACGGTGAATATCTCTCCTCGCGCAGCAAAGAGCGCCCGCTTGCCTCCGGGAGAGAGACTGTAGTCGGAGATATGGTCTTTGACCGAGACGAACTCGGGACGTACTTGAACCTTATCATCCGGAATCTGAACCGGAATCTTCTCCGTCTTTTCCGTTTTCAGATCGAGCACGTACAAATAGCCACCGTTTTCGTACACTATCGATTCGGAACCCAGGCTGGGCCATTTTATGTCATAGTCGGTGTGATGGGTGATTTTTCTGGTTTGTTTGGTGTCGATCTCATAACAGAAGATGTTGGCCGTGTGATCCCGATCCGAGACGAAGAATATCTTGTCCTCATACCACATGGGAGAAGTATCCGTTCCCTGGTAATCCGTGATCCGCTGGACGGCATTCTGATTTAAGTCATACACCCAGATATCCTGCGCCAAACCTCCCTTGTACCGTTTCCAGGTGCGGAAGTTACGAAAGATGCGGTTATATGCTATTTTACTGCCGTCCGGAGAAAAGGAAGTGAGTCCGGCTTCGGGTAAGGGCAATGCTTCGGGGAAACCTCCCTCCACTCCGATCAGAAAGAGGGTCTGAAACCAATTGTTGTAGCTTTCACGCCAGGAACGGAACAAAATCCTTTTCCCGTCCGGATGCCACTCCATAACCACATCTTCGTATCCGAACCTGTCGGGCATGTTCTCGAAGCCGGGGCGGTAAGTCAATCTCTTCGGCTCACCCCCCTGGGCAGGAATAATATACACGTCCGTGTTGCCGTCGTATTGCCCGGTGAAGGCGATCATTTCGCCGTCAGGAGAGAATTTGGGAAACAGCTCTGCTCCCGGGTGAGAGGTGAGTCTTCGGGCGATCCCCCCCTCTGAGGAGACCAGCCATAGATCCTCTGCATATACAAAAACGATTCTGTCTCTATGGATGTCCGGGAAGCGTAACAGACGAGCTTCCTCGGAATGTGTTCGGATTATATTAAAATCTGGAAAATGAAGAACTCGTGCATCCTCAGCCTGCGCCGGACCGAAAACGAAAGCGTATGCCAAAAGGAATATCATACTTATCTTTGCGAGTCGCAATTTTGCCTCCTTCAATTATGTGGGGATTAGCTCCGTTAAAAGACTCCTTTTTTCTTCCGAAGCCCGGCTGCTCACCTGTAAGGGTAAACTAAATTTCTTCGTCGAACTTTACAGGTGAATAAAACCTTTGGTCTTGAAGGGAAATTTAGTCATCAGATTCGATTTGGCAAGCTATTTTTTTCTCCCATTCCGCTTGACATCCCATCGTTCATCCGTAGATTTCAAGATATCACAATCGTAACCTTTATCCGGGAGGTGTTCCATGAAACGATATGCTTTAGCATTTGTCATCCCTGCCTGGTTTCTGCTTATTGCTGCCGACCCGGCAGATGCAGACGCCTGGAAGAAAAACATGGATTTGAATCTGACCTTGACCCAGAACTCTTATTCGGACAACTGGACTGGTGGCGAAGCCGGAAACGTCAGCTGGGTGGCCAACGGAAATTCCGGTTTTGAGAAAAAACTTTCGGAGAAGCTAAATTCCAAGACCACCGTCAAGCTGGCCTTCGGGCAAACTCACAGCCAGGATCAAAAGTCAAAGAAGTGGGCCAGGGCGGTCAAATCCACCGACCTGATAGACATCGAAACGCTGACCAGATTCACCTTAAAAGTGTGGGTGGACCCATATCTGGCATTCAGATTCGAAAGCCAGTTTTTGGATGCCAGCTATCCTGAGCTTAAAAGATATGTCAATCCCAAGAAGGTAACGGAATCGGGGGGTATCTCCCGGCAATTCTACCAAACGGAGAAAAACGAGATCTTCTCCCGACTTGGGTTTGCCTTAAGGCAGATCATAACCGAGGATATCGTGGATACCACGTTGAGAACCACCGAGTTCAACTCCACCACGGATGGGGGAATCGAATCGGTAACCGACGTTAAATTCACCCTGTCGGATAATATCTCCTATACTTCAAAGCTCTCCTTATACAAAGCCCTGTTCTATTCAAAGTCCGACCAGCTGAAGGGAACGCCCCGGGAGAACTACTGGAAGGAGCCGGACGTAAACTGGGAGAACACCGTCTCCGTCTCGGTGGCAAAGTATGTGACCGTCTCGCTGTATACCCAACTGCTTTATGATAAGGAGACCGATAAGGGAGGACGCTTTAAGGAAACCCTTTCCCTGGGGCTGACCTATAAACTATTTTAAGTTATTCAACGGTGAATGGTCTGAAGAATCACAAAAGACGAGTTTTTCTGGATTGTCCGCGCTTTTAGCGTGACCGGGAGAAAGAAAAAATGGTGAGAGAGTTAGTTAATGCAAAGCAATATCCTGGTAATTATACAATCACCCGGGATGGAAAAAGTAACTCTGGAAAGGAGGTGGCAAGCGGGATATATTTTTACCGGCTTGCCACGGGTGATTACAAAGAGACCATGAGGTTGGTTTTGATTAAGTAGGCAGAAGACAGTAGCCAGTAGGCAGTATGCAGTAAGCAGGATACAGATTAAAGTAACAAAAAGCGTAAAAATTCACTTAACAAATCAAATGTAATTACTATTCTCCTTAAGGAGAAACTTAGTA
>CAYOSZ010000165.1:0-1853 GCA_964406715.1 uncultured Ignavibacteria bacterium
CAGTTTGTTTGAAGGTGAATCAGCATCTACCAAACTCCTCTCCCGAGCCCCTCCTGTGACCGGAAAAATGCCGGAGAAGACGAGTAATAATAAACAGATGAAAGTTATCCTTCTCATTTCAAATCCTTTGGTTCACTCATTGCCGGTGAAACACGGCTTTAGAATCGCATAGTGGCAGACAGCCGGGGGATTAACTCCTGATTCCTTTCCACCAGTCTCATCTTGAACTCTATCTGGCTGAACTTCTCACCCTTCTTGTTGTACTTTTTCACCATTAAAGCGGCGTCGAAGGCAGAAAGAATGTGATTGGCTAACGAGAACATGGCTGTGTATTTAGCTTTATTCAGCAAATTATTGGAGTCGCGACGCATGCCCAGATAGGTCTCTCTAGTCGGGCTGAAATTGGTTAGAGAATCGTAATCCAGCCAACCCCATCGGAACTGTTCATATTTGCCTATCATCTCATAGTACTGGTCCGTCTTCGTATCGGGCAGATGGTGAGAGAAATAGGCCGTGTCCCCCGTTTCCGGGTCCTCGTATGGGTCCTGATCGGAGGTTATGCCGTACGTGTCATATAACCATTGAATGTATCCGTCTTCAAGCCAGTGGTTATCGGCAAATCCCCGGTATTCCGTCTCTTTATCTTTTCCCTTGCCGTGATAGTTGAAATAAAGTGCCCAAAAGGTGACGTCCAATCCGAAGAAAATAGCCGCCCTTATCTTGGAGCCGGCGTAGAATTCACCGCTGCCGGGAACGATCAGGGAGTAAAGAAAAGCCTTTTTTACCGATTTCCCCTTAAAGCCGTATATGTCAACACCTTCCTCCTCATTCATCTGACCGCTCTGATAAGCCAGATAGGAGGCTTGGGTTAGCCTTGATATCTTCTGGGATCTTTCAAAGTCGCTTTGCGCGAAGTCACTGTGAAGTGAAAATGGCTGCTCCTGGTTCTGGATGAAGGTGCTTCCGTTGCCCAAAGAATACAGGACGAACACAAACAACAGAAAAGATACCAGGGTTTGAAAATTTCTTTTCGTCATCTTTCTCCTCCTTGAAGAAGTTATCAACTGATGCAACGGATTCGATCCGCTTAATCCGTTCAATAGATTCGCTTCGCTCACTACAAGTCGGTTGACTAATCCTTTGACCTATTTAATTAGAGCAATTTTGAAAAACACCACCTGACTTTCGTTGGCTGATTTCGCCTCCACCCTGCACAGATACACACCGCTGGCAAACTCAGAGCAGTTCCACGGAAGTTCGTTGTGCGTATGTCCCGTCCCGGGACCGGGAAATTCATCCACCAGCATTCCGGAAAGATCATAAACTTTAATGCTCACCTCCGAATCCTCTTTTAAGAAATATCTGATCCTGGTCTGTTCTTTCGCGGGATTCGGATAATTAAACGCCATGCTGGCGGGCAGCAGGTCTCCTGCCAGAGGAGGAACCGGAGGCATGCCTTCACTGGGAAAGTAATTTGTATGTCCGGCATCATGACCGTACATAACCCAGGGTAAGTTTTCTTCCTCATATACTCCCGGCAGATCCCAGGCATAGATGAATCCGTCATCGCCGGCAGCCAGAAGCTCAACGTCAACATCCTTGTCTAAGTTCATCAAAATAGGAGAGGAAGTAACCGGTCCGTCGACTGGAATAGGAAATCCATCCACCATCCTTCCGTCCTTATTGTAGGCAAGGATCTGTTCATTCTTGGTGCCGACGATTATATCCGGATAACTATCTCCATCCACATCTCCCAAAATCGGATGCGAAGCTATTAAATCGGTTGATCCACCGGGGTAGCTTATAGTAACCGGAAAATTACTTACCAGGGTGCCATTGTAATTATAAGCATA
>CAYOSZ010000165.1:1863-5689 GCA_964406715.1 uncultured Ignavibacteria bacterium
CTTATCGCTTGAGGCAATTATTATCTCCAGATATCCATTTTTATTTATGTCGCCCAACACAGGTCCGGATACCAAAGAATCGTCTGTTGGCGTGAAAAAACTGGACCCGCCGAGTTTCAGATCAGAGGCAACTAAGCCGCTAGTTGGAGCGACAGAACGAAACACCGCTTCCACATCACCATCCCTGTCTATGTCTCCTGACACAATCGGCTTGTACCCGTGAAAATCCGGCAGGCATTCCGAAGAGACTCCAAAATACATGTTCCAGATGCAAACATCCGAGCCAGATGTGGTGCTTCTCAACATGAAATTGATGTTGTAGTCTCCTGTGGTCGCCAGGGCCAGGACATGTCCTTCAGATGTGGAGGAGTAGATTTCGTCACCGTCATAGGTAATTATTATCGTCCGGTAGTCGGTGGTTCCTTTGACCACCAAGAATATCTCTGAAGTCGATTCTTCTGAATCGAATTTAGCGATTATCGGCGCGACTGTAATTCTCCCTTCCAAGCTCACCGGAAAACCGTCGATTACATCTGCTCTTCCGTCCAGATTTCGATCGTAGGCATGCCAGGCATAAACTCTCCCGTCCACGGTTGCCGCCACCACCTCCAAAGTATCGTCTCCATTCAAATCACCCAGGGAGGGAGATCCGACGAAATCGGAGTCGTCTTCGGCAAAGATGGCCAGTGGCAGCTTGACCAATGTGGAATCAAACTGCATGATCTCCACCGAATCCGGATAGGGGAATAATCCTGTACCTCCCGCATTCCAGGCATGTATGAATCTGCCGGAGGAGGCAAATATCTCTAACCCTCCCTTAACGGAAACCAATGAGCTGGCATCCGTCTCCGGAATGAATTTCTGAGGGAAACCGTGTTGAACCCAGCCTTGTGAGACATCCAGGGTCATTAGGGTGTCAGACCTGCTGATATCGGTGATCCAGATGTGGGTATCGGATCCGTTCCTGCTATTTGACGAGGGAAAGGTGTGAGGGGTTAGGGCAGTGTTATTGCCCCTGTAGAACATGTCCTCTCTACGCCCAAATCCGGTATAGTAATCTCCGCCGAAATCTATGATTCCATCCGCCTCCACAATGGTCAAGAAACGCCTGTCTTTGTCCATCTGCAGATCGTTATCCCAGAAATTGTTCAAGCCGTCGCCATCGTAATCTAAGTAAGCCACCCCCTCGTCTAAGTGCCAGATTAGGATTCCCGATCCGGGCAGGAGCCAATCGTATTCCCGGTTATAGTTTACCTCTTTGTTTGCCGGACCTAAAACCACGTTGGTGGCACTGTCTGCCCGGAGTCCGCTGAAACCATCACCATCTATATCCGCCTGTCGGTTTTCTATAAGAAAACACTCCTCTGGACTTATGGGTATTTTGATTAGCTTAAGCCTTTCGGTGTACATCTCCGAAGCAAAAAGCTCTATGTTCTGACCTGTGATCTCCGTCGGCTCGACAAAACCCAAATATGCCTTGCTCCAGGCACAGGGGGAAACCGGCAGAACTCCGGAGACAAAGACCCCATACCCCACATCCACCCCCACATCCTGGGCATTATTATCCATCAAGGCGAAGTCCCCCACCTGGGTCATGAAGTTCCCCGAGTTATATAGATCCGGCAAGCCTAATTGATGCCCGAACTCGTGGGCGAACTCCGCATTTAAAGCCCCGACCCGATTGTCCTGTGATCTGGTCTCCGGCATAAAAATCCCCTCGGTTATGGGAAAGGTGCCGCCGTTGACCAAGACCGTATCACCCAGCATGATAAAGCCGGTGAAAAGATCACCCGGGGTGGGCTCCACCAACTCCCCCAGGTCGCTTTGCAAATCCGATCCGGCATGAAAGATCACAAAACAATCGTACCCGGAGAAATCTATGCGGTATGTCTGCGAATCTCCATGCACCGAGAAAGAGTCAGCCAGATTGAAGCTGTCGTGAAAGAACTGTCTGAGCATCTCCACCTTACCGGAAAGAGATGAATCCGGAGCCCCATAGTGAACCATGGGATGAGGCAAGGGGTAAGCTGAACTTTCGCTTTTGGGGAAAACCTCTCCTTTAAGAGCCAGCTGGCTGTCGGAAACAGCCAGCCAATAGTTATGTAAAGCTGAAATATGTGCCTTAAAATACGAGGTGTCGTGAGGGGATGGGTCTATCAAATGACCTTCCTGCAGGTAAAACTCGTCCTGGGTTCTCATGTCGAAAAGGCCGTTCCCGGTGGTTCGGGGATCGTCGAGAATCTCCTCCTCAAACTCCACCCTTATAGCCAAAATCCTCAGGGTCTCGGGGACCGACGATACAGCCAACTTAAAGAGACGAGGAAGAGAATAGGGAGTATCTCTCTTTAGCTTCAGCAAGTTCTTCTGCGAAACGTCGCTTTTGAAATCCAATTCTTCTCTGGGGGTGGGTGATTTTTCATTCAACATCACCGGCTTTTTATCCACAAACCTTAGAACCTTCTCCGAACCTGCCCGGGTTAAGTTGCTTAAGAACAGCAGCAGGAGAAATGCTAAGGCTGTACATCTTAAAAAATTCAAACCATTCCTCATTTCTTAAATGTGCTGTTGGCTGACAACCAATCACTGTCTACTGAAAACTAAACCGCCAGATTAAAACCTTCCGGTCATGGAGAACCGCATGGTGTTGGCTAACGCTAAATCCTTGGAGGATGGTATGTATGCGAAATCGAAGCGGAAAAGACCATATTGCAGCCCCGCTCCGAAGGTGGCGGTCTTTATGTCTCCCGCTTGATCGTAGATATAGCCGGCTCGCAGTGCAACATAAGTTCCATACCAGTATTCGATTCCCATATTCTCTATGGCTTCGTCCAACTCCGTGCTTATCGGGTCGTCCAGGCCCACCAACTCCTTGTTCAACTCAAAGGTGGCAGTCAGACGATTGAAGGGGGTTTCGAAAATGCGATATGCCAAGCCAACTGCTAAATTGCGGGGCAGGGGATCGGACTGGTTTAAGTCGATATAGGCGATGTTGGGACCTAAGTTGGTTAAGGCGCTTCCCAAAGTCAGCCTTTTTATGAAGGTGTTATACAAAATCCCGGCATCCAAGGCAAAGGACGACCCGGAGCCTTTCCCCTTCTCCAGCCCGGCTCCTTGATCCGCCAGATGACTGTAGATTATCTTGGCAGAAAGACCGCCAGAGAGGTTGGGATTAAGCTTGGTGCCATAGGAGAAGGCAAAAGCCATTTCATAACTGTCAAACACTCCTTTTTCCGCCCCGAATTCATCCGTGCGGACATTCTGTCCCAGCGACAAATAGGTAAGGTTTATCCCCACAGTCCCCCAACCCTCCATGTGTTGTACATAGGAGAGATAGTCATAGTACAGATCCGACGCCAGTTCGGGAAGCCAGTTGGCATGCATGAAGGTTATCTCTTTCTTGGCGTGGGCATATATCAATATCTTCTCCGAGGTGGCGAACCACAGTTCTCCATCCCGATGGATGATTTTCCTGGTCTTAGCCCTTTCCAGTCCTCCATGATAATACCTGCTCCAGCTTTCTCCGTCCCATCTTATCGTACCGTATTGGGTTCCCACGAAGAGCTTGCCCCCTCCCGTCTCCATCAATGTCATGATTCTACTCCCGGTTGCGTTGTAGTATACATATACCTTTTCACCCGGCTTGAGTTTTCCGTCGGATTCCAACTGATTGTATTCTAAGATCATGCTGGAAAGCTTTGAAATTCTTTCTTCGTCCTCAGATTTCAAGAAAGTCTGTGCAACCCTCTTGACATTATCACCTTCCACCGCAGTGTAAATCCGATATCCATAGGTAAACCATTCGTTTTCGGTATATCTTTTCAAGCCC